>JABHIC010000006.1 GCA_018671205.1 Gammaproteobacteria bacterium | reverse complement strand
GCAATCACTGAAAAAGTGCATTTTTAGAGGTGCCCTGATGTGGATTTGGGGAGTATCCGGTAGCAGCAATGATCCATTACAGATGGTATGATGCCCCCCCATTTCAAAAAACCAAACGGTACCTATCGCGATGAAGAAAAACCTGATCACATTTGGCTCTGTTGTAGCCTTGCTGGGCGCACTCCTCTTTTCCATTGTCCCCACTGACCCCGCTATTGCCAAAGAGCAGAACCCGACGCTTGCGGCAGACTCTCCTCTGGTCGCGCTGGTGACCAACCGGGGTACCATTACCCTGAAGCTGGATGCGGTACGCGCACCCAATTCGGTTAAGAACTTCCTCGACTATGTCAACAAGGGCCACTACAACAACACACTTTTTCATCGAGTCATTGCTGGCTTTATGGTTCAGGGAGGGGGCTTTAGCCCGGACTTTGAGAAGAGAGCCACCGCTGCAGCGATTAACAATGAGGCGGACAATGGACTCAAGAACCTGCCCGGTTCCATCGCGATGGCCCGTACCGGTGCCCCCCACTCCGCAACCGCGCAATTTTTCATCAACACCGCCAATAACCGCTTTCTCAACCATACCAACAAGTCTCAACGTGGCTGGGGCTATACGGTTTTTGGTAAGGTGGTGGATGGCATTGAGGTGGTAGCTCAGATTGAGCAGACACCAACGGGGGCTAGTGGCCCCTTCCATAAAGATGCACCACTGAAGGCGGTTATCATCGAGAGTGCAACCGTTATTTCGCAATAACAGCGTACTGAATAGTTCCCCTTATTTATTGAACAGAAGGAAAGTAGACCCATGATTGTTAAGATGCAGACGACCCACGGTGAGCTCACCATTGAGCTCAACAGCGAAAAGGCCCCACAGACCGTAGCCAATTTTATCGACTACTGTCGGGATGGCTTCTATGACGGTACCATCTTCCACCGTGTCATCCCCGGCTTTATGGTTCAGGGGGGGGGAATGGAGCCCGGCATGGCCGAAAAAACAACCGGTGAGCCGATTGAGAATGAGGCCGAAAATGGGCTAAAAAATGATGTCGGCAGCCTGGCAATGGCACGCACAATGGATCCTCACTCCGCCACCGCACAGTTCTTTATCAATACCAACAGCAATACTTTCCTTAACTATCCGGGTCAGGATGGCTGGGGCTACTGTGTCTTTGGTAAGATCACCGAGGGGATGGATGTGGTTCGTAAGATTGAGAAGGTGGAGACAGGTCGCAACGGTTTCCATGATGATGTACCCACTGAGGATGTGTTGATCGAGAAGGTGGTGATAGAGGAGTAGCCACCTGAGCCTCTACCCGGCAATAGGGCTCTACGCGCTATTGTAGGGTAGAGGTGAATACCTCCAGCCCCATGTCCACCTGTTTTATTGCGGATCTCCACCTCTCGCGCAACCGCCCTGAGGCTCTGCAACGGTTCCTCGACTTTCTTCAGCAGGAGGCCCCCAAACACCAGACACTCTATATCCTTGGGGATCTGTTTGATGCCTGGCTGGGCGATGATATCTCGATCCCTGAACACGCATCGATTCTTGACCGGCTACAACAGACGAGTGCGCATGGGGTAACCATCCGCATCCAGCCGGGAAACCATGATTTTCTCTATCGCGCGGCCTTTGAAGAGCGGAGTGGTTGCCAACTGATTCCAGACCCTTATCTCATCACCCTCGATGGTGCCCCGGTACTACTCACCCACGGGGATCAGCTCTGTACCGAAGACCGACAATATCAACGCTATCGTAGCGTTATTCGCCACCCGTTAACGGAGTGGATTCTGCTCCATCTGTCTCGCTCTCTGCGTAGAAAACTGGGCCGAAAGCTGGGGCAGCGCAGCGCCCACGACAAACACCACAAGAGTAGTGCCATCATGGATGTCACCCCCTCCGCAGTGGATACCTTAATGAGGCAACACGGGGTTCTTCAGCTGATTCATGGCCACACCCATCGCCCCGCCACCCACACCTTTCAACTGGATCAGGCCGAGGCAACACGGATTGTTCTAGGGGAGTGGGAGGCTGAGAAGAGTATGCTGATCTACCGTTCAGGCAGCTTTCTTTCCGCACCATGACGCTCCTGCTCCAGCGCCTCTAACAGTGCCATCTCTCTCGCACTAAAACCTGCCTCCAGCCGCCCCGGCTTATAAAAGGGGCCCCGGATCATGGCACGGGCATGGTCGCGGACAATCTGTTCAAAGGTCGCCTCACTCTCTACTCCGCGCTGCTCACAGAGGTAGCGAAACCAGACGGTTCCTGCCTTCACATGGCCCACCTCATCGCGCAGAATCACCTTCAGCAGGGCCACACTCTCCTCATCACCTATCGCTTCCAGCTTCTCCATAATTCCGGGGTTCACATCGAGACCACGGGCCTCCAGAATACGTGGCACCAGCCCCATCCTCAGCAACAGATCATCCGCACTCTGCTGTGCAACCTCCCACAGACCATTGTGTGCAGGAAAGTCTCCATACGCATAACCCAGCTTATTGAGTCGCCCCTGCACCAACTGAAAGTGGTAGCGCTCCTCATCAGCAATCCGCAGCCAGTCATCATAATAGGGCTGAGGCATCTCTCTGAAACGGTAGACGGCATCCAGTGCCAGATTGATCGCATTGAATTCGATATGGGCAATCGCATGGAGCATGGAGGCGTGCCCCTTGGGGCTACCTAACCGCCGCCGTTTAAGCTGACGGGGAGGCACCAGCTCGGGACGCTGCGGATGGCCCGCCTGTCCCACCGCTCTTGGAGCCACAACTGATTCAACCACCAGCTCATTGGCCCGCCACTGCCGGTAGAGCCGCTCCGTTGCCACCAGCTTCTCCTCCAGATCGGCTCCGTAGAGTACCTCTCCTACCGCCTCAAATAGATTAGAGTCCACGCAACAGGTCCCGTTTCAGGTCCACCATATCCTCCAGCCCAACCGCAATGCGGATCAGCCCGTCACGGATGCCCGCCTGCTCTTTATCCTCCGCAGTGAGCCGCCCGTGGGTTGTCGTCGCAGGATGGGTAATCGTGCTCTTGGTATCCCCCAGGTTTGCGGTGATCGAGATCATCTGCGTTGCATTGATGAGTCTCCAGGCGGCCTCTTTGCCCCCCTCTAACTCAAAAGAGAGGATACCACCCGCCCCCTGCTGCTGGCTCGCCGCCAGCTCATACTGTGGGTGGCTTTCCAACCCAGGATAGTGGACACGCTCCACCCCGGACTGTTTTGATAACCACTGTGCCAGCTCTGTGGCACTGCGTGTATGGGCCTCCATTCGCAGCTTCAGCGTCTCCAGCCCCTTCAGAAAAATCCAGCCGTTGAAGGGGCTCATTGTTGGACCTGCAGTACGCAAGAAACCGTAGATCTCCCCCCCGATAGCCTCTTCCGAGCCAACCACGGCCCCTCCCACCGCACGCCCCTGTCCATCCAGATACTTGGTTGCCGAGTGGGTAACAAGGTCGGCCCCTAACGCCAACGGCTGCTGCAACGCAGGGGTACAGAACACATTATCTACCGCAAGCAGTGCTCCATGCTGATGAGCCAGATCAGCCAGCGCTGAGATATCGCCCAACTGGGTCAGAGGGTTCGCCGGTGTCTCCAGAAAGAGAAGGCGGGTATTGGGGCGGATAGCCTGCTCCCACTCCGCCAGATCGGTCAGTGAAACGAAACTTACCTCCACCCCAAACTTACCCATAAACTGGTTAAAGAGAACCACTGTGGTTCCAAAGACACTGCGCGAGACAACCACATGGTCTCCCGCCTTGAGTACCCCCATGCAGACCGCAAGAATTGCCGCCATTCCTGAGGCAAAAGCGACACAGCGCTCCCCCCCCTCCAGAGCGGCGAGGCGCTGCTCAAAGATCCGTACCGTTGGGTTGGTAAAACGGGCATAGATGTTACCCGGCTCATCGCCAGAGAAACGGGCCGCCGCCTGCTCAGCAGAGTCAAACACAAAACTGGAGGTGGGAAAAATCGGCTCCCCATGCTCCCCCTCGTTCGTGCGTTGATGTCCGGCACGTATCGCTCGCGTAGAGAAGCCGTACTCATCTGGGTCAATCATACTATCTCCTTATACTCCATTTAGAGACCCCCATTGGATCACAAAAACAGTACAGATACTTTCATTAAGATTTAATGGATTCAAATAGCCAACCAGACAGACTTAGATCCCACTAGGAGCTTGTCCGAGAATAGAGAAGCTGTTGTTGACTACGTTGGGCAAACGGTCCCGACTGTCGATCGAACTGCTGGAGATGCCTGTTTTGTTCAGATTTGGTAACCCCCATCATTCGACTGCCGTTATCAGAGTACAACACAGGTTTTCACTATAGGGCACCTCTAAAAATAGTAATTTTTCTGTGAGTGCAAGAAAGCACCGCACGGAGAGCCGCAGTGTACATGCAAG
>JABHIC010000073.1 GCA_018671205.1 Gammaproteobacteria bacterium | reverse complement strand
GTCAATAGCGGCACCTCAGCACTCCATCTGGCCTGTCTGGCGCTGGGGTTGGGGAAGGGCGATTGGCTCTGGACCACCCCGATCTCATTTGTCGCCTCTGCCAACTGCGGCCTCTATTGTGGTGCGCAGGTTGACTTTGTGGATATCGATCCAGAGAGCTGGAACCTCAGTGCCTCCGCGCTGGAACAGAAGCTGATTGCCGCCAGAGCACAGAATCGGCTGCCAAAAATAGTGGTTGCCGTTCACCTCTGTGGTCTGCCGTGTGAGATGGAAAAGATCAATCAACTCTCCCTAGAATATGGGTTCTCACTGATAGAGGATGCCTGCCATGCACTGGGTGGACGCTATCAGGGAGAGCCCATTGGGAGTGGCCGGTATAGTGATATAACCGTATTCAGCTTTCACCCGGTCAAGACCATCACGACCGGGGAGGGGGGGATGGCTGTGACCAATGATGAGGGGCTGGCGGAGAAGATGCGCCTGCTCAGAAGTCATGGCATTACCCGTGATCCGGCGCAGATGACCCATGCGCCCGATGGGAGTTGGTACTACCAGCAGATCGAACTGGGGTTTAACTATCGAATCTCTGATCTACAGGCCGCACTGGGCTTTAGTCAACTACAACGGTTGGGTCGCTTTGTGGAGCAACGGCATGAAATTGCAGATCGCTATGATCAGGCATTTCGCGATACGCCACTACAGCTACCGCTACGCCCTGCCCACACCTATTCCGGGTTGCACCTCTATGTGGTTCGACTGGCCGCTGGGACGGCCTCCCGCTCGAGAGACCCGCTATTTGAACAGTTGAGAGCGGAGGGGATTGGGGTCAATATCCACTATATCCCTATCCATACGCAACCCTGGTACCAACAGCAGGGCTTTAGGGCGGGAGATTTTCCGCAGGCAGAGAAATATTATAGCGAGGCGATTTCGTTGCCGATCTATCCGGATCTGGACGAGGTGGCCCAACAGACGGTGATCTCCGTACTTAAGGAGCTTTTGTGAATCGACAGAGTGAGAGCGGCCTCTCTAGGCTGGCTATGGGAACCGTTGCGTTAGGAATGCCGTATGGGCTCTCCAGTGCAGAAAAGCAGGGGGAAATTTCCAAAGCAGAGGCGGTGAAGCTACTCCACAGTGCCAGTGCGATGGGTATTACGCTCTTTGACACGGCTCCGGGGTATGGAGTGAGTGAGTCGATTGTTGGAGAGGCCTTTGCCAATGATGAGTCGGTAGTGATTGCCACTAAAGTGGACAATCCGAGTAGCGCGGCAACGATTGCCTCCTCCATTGAGAGGAGCCTGAAGCGGTTGAGGCGGGAGCGGTTGGATATTGTCCAGATCCACAATGCAACCGTGGATACCTTTACCGCTACAGCGGCGATGGAGACGCTGCAGCGGCTTAGGCAACAGGGGAAAGTGGGACGGGTAGGTGCCTCGGTCTATGGTGAGGCGGCGGCAATGGCCGCGATTGAGTCCGGGGTTGAGGTGCTGCAAGTGGCCTGTAATCTGCTTGATCAGCGTATGTTGGTTCGGGTAGCGCCTGCTGCAGAGCAACAAAAGGTCCAGTTGATGATCCGTTCGATATTTCTGAAAGGGGTATTGACCCCCTGGGGAAGCTCTCTGAAGGGGGCGCTGGAACCACTCTATGAGGCGGCAAACCAGGTCGTCAACAGCCTCCAGATCGAGTGGAGCGAGCTCTCAACGGTGGCACTACGCTTTGCCCTGGAGTGCTCTCCTGATGCCGTTGCGCTGGTGGGCATCACCAACCAGGAGGAGCTACAACAGGCGGTAGATGGGGTACACTCCGGGGCGCTTTCACCGTGGCAGAGAGAACAGATCAAGGGGCTGGCTATCGATGACGAGTCACTGTTGAACCCCTCTAAATGGCCGCGTGATAAACAGTTAATGGGATAACCGATGAAGGATGATAGGGGATGAGTAATAGGGGACAAAAGCTCTGGGAACGGGCGAAACAGATTATTCCGGGAGGGAATATGCTGCTCTCCAAGCGGCCAGAGATGTTTCTGCCGGAGCAGTGGCCCGCTTATTTTAGCCGCTCAAAAGGGTGCAAAGTGTGGGATCTGGATGAGCGGGAGTACACCGATCTATCCATCATGGGAATCGGAACCAATACCCTTGGATATGGTCATCCAGAGGTGGATGCCGCCGTTCGGGAGGTGGTGGAGAAGGGCAATATGTCAACCCTCAACTGCCCGGAAGAGGTTGCGTTGGCGGAACGGTTGATCGAGCTGCACTCTTGGGCCGATATGGCCCGCTTTGCCCGTACCGGGGGGGAGGCGAATGCAATCGCCATTCGGATTGCCCGCGCGGCCTCCGGCAGAGATAAAGTAGCGATCTGTGGCTACCACGGTTGGCATGACTGGTATCTCTCGGCCAATCTGGGGGGCGAACAGCGTCTGGATGGTCATCTACTGCCTGGGTTAGATCCGAAAGGGGTACCGCGTGAGCTACAGGGGACGGTACTCCCCTTTAGCTACAATCGGATTGATGAGTTAGAGGCACTGATTGCCGAGCATGAGATTGGGGTGATCAAGATGGAGGTCTCACGCAATGAGGGGCCTAAAGATCAGTTTCTGGAGAAGGTACGTGCATTGGCCACAGCCCACCAGATTGTACTGGTTTTTGATGAGTGTACCTCGGGGTTTCGTGAGACCTTTGGGGGGCTGCACAAGAAGTTTGGGGTTAATCCTGATATGGCGGTGTTTGGTAAAGCGCTGGGCAATGGCTATGCCATCTCGGCGGTGATTGGTAGCCGGGAGGTGATGGAAAATGCACAATCTACCTTTATCAGTAGCACCTTCTGGACGGAGCGTATTGGCCCCGCTGCGGCGCTGAAAACCCTGGAGGTGATGGAGCGAGAGCGGTCGTGGGAGGTGATCACGGCAACCGGGCTGAATGTCAGGGGGCGATGGAGAGCACTGGCTGAGCAGCATGGGTTGGATCTGACGGTTTCGGGACTGCCTGCGGTGCAGTCTTATGCCTTCAATAGCACCGATAATCTAAAGTACAAGACGCTGGTCACCCAGGAGATGCTGAAAAAAGGGTTCCTCTCAACGCCGCTGCTATTCTCCTCTACCGCGCATGATCAAGAGGTGATTGAGCGTTATATTGAGGGACTGGATGGCTGTTTTGCACAGGTTAAGGGGTGTGAAGCGGGCGAGGATGTGGATCAGCTACTGGAGGGGCCGGTCTGTCACAGCGGCTTCAAGCGGTTAAATTAAGGACCTCTTAAGGGGGTCATTATAGTGAGTCATATGAAAATAGGAAATGTTGAGGTGGGTCTGGATCAGGATCCGGTACTGATTGCAGAGATGTCAGGAAACCATAACCAGTCTCTGGAGCGGGCACTGGAGATTGTCGAATCAGCCTCACAGGCGGGCGCTCAAATTCTCAAGCTACAGACCTATACCGCCGACACCATTACTCTGGATGTGGAGCGGGATGAGTTCGTTATCTCCGATAAAAAGAGTCTCTGGGCGGGACGTTCTCTCTACTCTCTCTACCAGGAGGCACACACCCCGTGGGAATGGCAGAAAGAGATTATCACCCGCTCCCAGGCGTTGGGAATGGAGTGTTTTAGCTCAGTTTTTGACCAGAGCTCGGTCGATTTTCTGGAGGAGCTGAATGTTTCGGCCTACAAAATTGCCTCACAGGAGATTGTTCATCTCCCACTGATTCAACTGGTTGCCGAAACCGATAAGCCTATTGTCATGTCAACTGGCATGGCCTCCCTCGCAGAAATTGATGAGGCGGTTAACTTGGTCAGGAAAACCGGGCGCTCAGAGATTGCCCTGTTGAAGTGCACCAGCAGCTACCCGGCCAGTGCAGAAAACAGTAACGTACTCACCATTCCCTATCTGCGCGAGCTGTTTGGGTGTGAGGTGGGTCTCTCAGACCATACCCTCGGTATCGGCGCAGCACTGGCTGCGGTATCCCACGGTGCGACCCTGATTGAGAAGCACTTTACCCTCAGTCGTGCCGATGGTGGGGTGGATAGTGCCTTCTCGATGGAGCCCGATGAGACGAGACAGTTAGTGGTGGAGCTGCAACGGGCCAGAGCGTCGTTAGGCCGGGTCTTTTTTGGCCCAACCGAGGCAGAGCGCGGTTCACTGTCGGGGCGGCGTTCTCTCTATATCGCAGAGAATGTAGAGGCGGGAGAGCGGCTCACTACAAAAAATCTGCGCGTGGTTCGCCCCAATCTGGGATTGGCTCCCAAATACTATAGTGAGATGTTGGGGAGACGGGTCTCCAGAAAAGTGGAGAAAGGAACGCCATTACAGTGGGCGTTGATTGAGTGATCGTGATCCCCCATAGGGGTGATTTATAGGGTGACTTACGGAATCAGCCACAACGAATACGGGGGAGCGATACGGTAAACGCAACTCCGTTTTCACGATTTTGACAGGCTATAGAGCCATCGGAATCGCTTAGAATATCTGCAACATCGCTCAGCCCTACCCCGTTCCCCGTGCTTTTGGTGGTAAAGCCATTCGAAAATATCTGCGATAGCTGCGCCTGTGGAATAGGTTCCCCAATGTTCTCGATAGAGATCTCCACCCCCTTATCATCCGAGGTAATGGTGACCTCAATCATCGGCTGCTCCTGCAGGGCTGCGAGTGCCTCATAATCACCACTACTGCTCTCATCAAACCGTTTTTTCATATAGCTGCCTACCGCATCGGCCGCATTATTCAGCAGGTTAATCAGCACCGTCTGTAAATCAAGTGGACGCATATAGATACAGAGTGCATTGTCCATCACCCATGCGGTTTTTACCCGCTGATCACGCCCCAATTTGGTGATTGCGAAATACTGGAGTGTCTCATTCACCTTCTGGTGGATGGCCATTTTCTCTCTCTGTACGGCCGACTCTTTGGCGCCACTGAGCACCAGCTCAACCATGGTATGAATATAGTTAATCTGCCCCTGAATCATCGTTATGCGCTGTTCATTGATCAGCTCTTTAAGGTCGCTCCCCGCCTCTAGACAGGCGGCTATATTGTCAGCCATAGCATTAAGGTAGCTGACAGAGTTTTTCATGGTGTGAGCGGTACTACGATAGATATCAAAGAGCTGCTTCTGCTGTCGTAGAAGCACCTCGTTCTCTTTGAGCATCAAAGTGCGCTCGGTGACATCAACCGAGAACTCAAGAATTCGCGCCACTTTACCAGCGGTATCAAATAGTGGAACGGCATGTACCTCATAGAGTCGCTTGTTGTTTTCGAGATCATAATGGGTGTGCTCTACCACAACCGGCTCACCGGACTCGATAACCATTTTTATCGGGCAGTTCTCATTGTTTGGAGGCAAATCACACGGCAGATCCGAATGGTGAGTTAACTGATGGCAGGTCATTTTTTTGCGGTGATCATAATGCGGATCACTGCTGAAGAGAATTTGGTGATCGGCCACATCAATGACATGGACGGGGACCGGGAGTGCAGAAAAGAGCTCATGCAGATAAGTTTTGAGGAAAATGTTGGTATCTAGTTCATGTTGGTATTCTCGGTCTCGATCCCAGCTGATACAGTTACTGTAGGCAATCTGCTCGATTTCACCACTGACGAAGGGTTTCGAGAGAAAGATCAGGCGGTGGTCCAGGCTTGCTCGGTATTCGTCAATATCATGGTCCGAATAGGCCGTCACAATCACCAGATAGATATATGGATCAATGGCCCGTAAGCGCTTGGCCGTCTCCAGGCCATCAATACCCGGAGGCATGCGAACATCGATAAAGGCCATTGCGAAAGGGACATCCTCTGCCACCGCTCGCTCTGCTAACAGGAGTGCCTCTTGGCCCTGCTGAGCGGTAGTGAGGGTGAAATTGAGCCCCTGTTTCTCTTTTTCGTGGTTATCAGCCCCTGTCAGGCCAATCAGCTCATTGAGCTCCTTGTCATAATTTTTGAATACGGTCTCATAGGCACGTAAAACATCAGGCTCATCATCGACGACAAGAATTCTACGGTTTTCAGTACCAGAGAAGCTGGGTTTTTTGTCCAGTAGCTCTAATAAAAAAGAATCATTACCGTTAATGTCACTTCGCATTCTTCCCATTCTACTCGTCTTTATTCTCTGGAGGAGCTGAAGTTCATCTTGTCCTCGGCACCAGAAATCAGCTTCTGGATGTTGCTGCGATGTCGCCAGTAGAGTAGAGCCGTCATCAGTGTCATGGTGGTGGTGAGGTTGATGGGCTCTGCGAGAGGAAAGAGCAGCCAGACATAGAGCGGAGCCAGCAGAATTGCGCTCAGCGCGGCCAGTGAGGAGTAGCGAAAGAGGAGCGCCATGAGCAGCCAGGTGGTTAGGGTGGCAAGACCGATGCTCCAGTGCAGACCGATCAATCCCCCCAGTGCGGTGGCCACCCCCTTACCCCCTTTGAAGCCAAAGAAAAGGGGGTAGAGGTGGCCCAGAAAGGCCGCCAGTAGGGTCAGAGCAATGGTCATCTCCTCCATCTCCAGTTGAACCACGATCAGAACCGGAAGCAACCCTTTTAACATATCTCCCAGCAGCGTCAGCAGCGCAGCCTTCTTGCCACCCAGCCGTAATACATTGGTCGCGCCGGGATTTCTGGAGCCTACGGAGCGTGGATCAGGAAGCCCCAGTAGTCGGCAGACCAGAATAGCGGCAGATAGAGAGCCGACCAGATAGGCGGCAGCAATAGCAATCAGTGGGCTCAGTGCGTTCATAGGGGAGGAATTATGGGATAATCTGAACTCGGTTACAAACCTCATCAACAGGAAATATGGGTAATGGACATCGTCTATATTAAGGATTTACAGATAAAAACCGTGATTGGTATCTATGACTGGGAGCGGGAGATCAAGCAGACGGTCAGTATCGATCTGGAGATGGGAACCGATATTCGCCAGGCAGCAGAGAGTGACACCATTAAACAGACCCTGGATTACAAAGCGGTTGCCAAGCGCATTATCTCGTTTGTGGAGGAGAGTAGTTTTCAGCTGGTCGAGACCCTGGCAGAGCGGATTGCAGGGATTGTGCGCAATGAGTTCAATGTGCCGGGTTTGCGCCTGCGGGTGAGCAAACCGGGGGCCGTCACCGGTTCACGAGATGTCGGGGTGGTGATTGAGCGTGGCGAGAAGCTCTGATGCCCCGGGTTTATCTCAGTCTGGGGAGCAATATTGATCGTGAGCGGAGTATTCGCCAGGCAATCTACCAGCTGACGGAGCAGTTTGGGGAGATGACCCTCTCCACCATCTACGAGAGTGATGCGGTCGGTTTTGAGGGGGAGGCCTTCTACAATCTGGTGGTCGGTTTTGACTCTGAGCTGGGATGGCAACTGATTCAACAGAAATTGCGCCAGATTGAGGAGGAGAATGGCAGAGAGCGGGGCTCAGAGAAGTTCTCTTCCCGTACGCTCGATATTGATCTACTGCTCTACGGGGATCTGAACCTGCAGGATCAGGGGGTTGATCTGCCACGAGCGGAGATCTTCAGGTATGCCTTTGTGTTATGCCCGCTGGCGGAGATTGCCGGAGAGGCACGACATCCGCAGAGCGGGGAGAGTTATGCCGCACTCTGGGCAGCATTTGCTGACAACAGTCAGAGTCAGCCACTCCGGGCCGTAGTACTTGATCCACATAGGATTAATGAAAACAGGCTCAAAGTGGAGTAAAAATAATGCTGTACAAGTTATGTTTCTATGTGCCGGAGTCGCATCTGGAGGGGCTGAAAACAGCGCTCTTTGAAAAAGGTGCAGGCAGGTATGGGAGTTTCGATTTATGTTCTTGGCAGACTCAGGGTAGTGGTCAATTTAGAGGGCTATCTGGAAGCCACCCATTTATTGGTAAAGAGGGTGAGTTGACAGAAGTGAGCGAATTCAGGGTTGAGATGGTATGTCAGGCCAAATATATCAAAGCAGTTTTGGCGGAATTAATCAAAAGTCACCCCTATGAAGAGCCCGCCTACGCGGTCCATGAAAGTAAAACCATTCAGGACTTTTTATGAGTGTAGATACTCCATCTCTCTTGCTTTTGCATCAGGCGTCTCTGCAAGGTGAAGGGTTGAGGTCGGGAAGGCGATTTCAGCCCCGCTCTCATCAATAATAGCGATAATTTTCAGCAGCACATCCTGTTTGACCTCATGGAAGCGAACCCAGTGGGTGGTCTTGGTGAAGGTGTAGATGAAGAGGTCAAGTGAAGAGGGGGCGAAGGCATTGAAGTTGACGATCAGGGTCTGGCTGTTGTCGATTTCTGGATGGCTGACCAGCATGGCGCGGATCCGCTCAATGATGGTCTTGATCTTGTCGGCATCAGCATAGCGGATACCGATGGTCTCCTTGATGCGACGGTGAGACATCCGTTGCGGGTTTTCTACGCTGATATTGGAGAAGGTGGCGTTGGGAATATAGAGGGGGCGTTTATCGAAGGTGCGTACCTTGGTCAGTCGCCAACCGATCTGCTCCACGGTTCCCTCGATATCCTGATCCGGGGAGCGGATCCAGTCTCCCGGAGAGAACGGGCGGTCAAGGTGAATCATCAGCCCCCCAAACAGATTGGCGAGTAGATCCTTGGCGGCAAAGCCGACCACCATACCGCTCAGGCCACCAAATGCGAGTACCCCAGAGATGCTGTAGCCGAGGGTCTGTAACATCACCAGGGTGGAGGTGATCAGGATGGAGCTGCGCAGCAGACGGTTGATGGAGTCCACCATCGACTCATCAATCTCTCCTCTCTTGCGTCTGCGCCCCTCAACATAGGCCTGCTGCCCCTCTTTGGAGAAGCGGATCAGGAACCAAGTGAGGGCGCTGATGACGCCAATATCACGCAGCGGGTTGATGGCATCAAAAATGACTGCAGGTGCCTCATGTTGTGCGATTTTTGCACTGAAGGCGATGCCTGTGATCCAGATTAGCAGGGAGAGGGGGCGCTGTATCGCGCGCAGGATGGCATCATCCCAGAGACTTTTGGTTCTGATCTCGGCACGGATCAGTAGGCGTTTAAGCGACCTGCGCTGAATTAGGTCGATGGTAAGTGTAATCAGAATGACGGCGAAGAGCTGGAAGATCCAGTGGGGGTGTTCCAATAGGGCAGAGAGTGGTTCGAGCATGGTTCAGAGTATACTGGTTTACGGAGTTAAGGGGGGTGCTGACCACTCCCAAAGAGTGGGAGATCTGTTGCTGCACCATTATGGTGCTTTTTGCCGCATTTTTGCGCCATAATGGATCGTTTTAGGGGGTGTTGTTTTGTCTGTTGTCTAGTTAAGTAGTTGAATGTATGTCATGGTATGGTTATTGCTTGCCTGTTGCTTCAAAAAAGGGCAGCGTAGCGCTCTGCCGGATCAGGATTGAACCCTTTTTTGTGGCTAGTCCACAATCTGAATGGAGATAATAAAATGAAAATGGTTACCGCAATCATCAAGCCTTTCAAGCT
>JABHIC010000072.1 GCA_018671205.1 Gammaproteobacteria bacterium | reverse complement strand
GTTGATATGAATATGCCACCTGGCTGGAATGGAATCCAGACCATTGAGCAGATCCGTAAGCTGAATTCAGAAATACCGATCGCCCTGGTCACTGCGAACATGAGCACAGATCCATCCATACAGAATATGCTCACTCAACAGAGAGTTCAGCTTTTCCATAAACCTTATGGGAGAGAGCAGTTGCTTGGTTTGGTCAATGAGATGAGTGCTGGGTGAAAAACCTCTCCAGAAGAGTCCTGCTACTCCTCATTGCCGTACTCTCTCTGCCGCTTCAGGCAGAGAGTCAAATGTCTGCTGAGCTGAGGGCTAATCTGGTTGAACTGGGTTGGAAACTATTTCATGATGTACGTCTGTCCGGGAATGGAGCGGTAGCCTGTTCGCATTGTCACAACCTTAGTCTCGGTGGCAGTGATCCTCGCGGACACTCTCTCTCCGTTGATGGGGAGCCCTTACGCAGAAATGCGCCGACAGTTTATAATGCTGTTTTTAATTTTCGCCAGACCTGGGATGGTCATGCCCGCACCCTGAAAGAGCAGGCGGCCGGGGTGATTGTTAACCCACTGGAGATGGGGGGGCACTGGCCCACCATCCTGCAGAGGCTCAATGCGGATGCAGATATGGTCGCTCGCTTCAATGAAATTTTTGCGCAAGCGGTGACCAAAGAGGGGGTCACCTCGGCGCTTGAGGCATTTGAGGAGACACTGATTACCCTGGATACCCCCTATGATCGGTATATCTCAGGCGATCCGGATGCCCTCAGTGAGTCCCAGCTAAAAGGGTTGGAGCTGTTTCACTCACTGGGTTGTAATAGCTGCCATAATGGCGCCCACTTGGGGGGGAACCAGTTCCAGAATCGTGCTATTTTTTACCAGCTTGGGGGGGATCAGGACACCACCCTGGTGGGTCATAATAATCAACTGGATATTGTGGGAATAGAGTTCCATTCTCCCCATGTTGAAAACCTCTCAAGCGAAGACCAGGGCCGTTTTGAGATTACAGGAGAGCCACAAGATCGGTTTGTTTTCAAGGTTCCCAGTCTGCGCAATGTGGCACTCACGGCCCCCTATTTCCATGACGGTACAATCGCTACGCTTGATCTTGCAGTGAAAGAGATGGCGGCTCACCAGCTTGGGGTAGTTTTGACCGCTCAACAGAGCCAGCTGCTGGTCTCGTTTTTGACAGCGCTCACCAGTGATTCACTGAGACAAAGCGGACAGAGCCGGTGAAATTAAATCCACTAAACGGACAGGTGCGTGATGTTACTCCGGGAAAGGAGTGGTGGGGGATTGCTCTCTGGGTTGTGCTGCTGTTGATGTTACTGTTTTTTTATAGTCGCAACACAGTCGATCTCAGCGCGCACCATATCTATCTGGGACAACTGGATGAGCTTGCCGAAAAAGAGGCATCCTATACCGCCGAGTTACTCCAGCTTAACCACCAGAGGGGGCGTAATCTGGATCAGGTTAGCAATATTAGCAGAGAGCTTTATCGCCGTGTGGTCGCGATAGGTACCCTGCCAACCTGGTTGAACCCAGAAGATCAGGCCACACTCCAGACGATGGTTACTCAGTTGCAGGCTCAGATTAAACAACGGATTGATTTTGGAGAGCGTTTTAGCCGATCCCGCTCGGCCTACCTCAATAGTCTGAAATACCTGCCCCTGCTTCACCATTCAATGGTGGCCACTCAACAGCAGAAGCAGATCGAGGAGGATGAAGAGAGTCAACAACTGCTGACAAGTTTTCTCAGACTTGTCGATACGGTTGAGACACGGCTGATATTTCCGGATCAGTCTGATAAGGGGATACTTCGCCGCTTAAAAAAGTTTCATCAGGAGCTGGATCAATACCATCCTGATTTTATTCCATTTTTAAATCAGATTAGAAATGGAACCACCCACCTGCGGTTGATTGTCACCTATACCGATGAGGCGCAATACTGGCTACAGCAGACACTCAAGGCAGCCACCCATCAGACACTCCACCGTCTGCATCAACACTACAGCACACTCTACAAGACCTTTCAGCAGCGACAAGAGCAGAAAATGAAGTGGTTGGAGGCCATTGCTGCAATGATGTTACTGGGGGTTCTCTTTACTCTGGAGCGGCTGCGTCGTGCCAGAACAGCCCTGCGTGTATGGAACCTGCGTCTGCAGAGTGAGGTGGAGCACCGTACCGAAGAGTTAAAGTTGGCACAGGAAGAGGCAGACCGTGTCGTTGAGTATGCGGCTGATCCACTGCTGATACTGGATACCGGGCAGAATATTTTGCGTTTCAACCAGGCTGCCTCGGCACTTTTTGGCAAAGGGATACATCTGTTACACCAGTCTGCCACGGAGTTGTTTTACCGGCAGCAGTCGCGTTACAACAGCCCAATGGATAAACAGCAGCAAGAGGAGTTTTGGATCACCAATGACAAAGGGTGGCATATTCCGGTTCTCCGTTCGACCTCTAAGCTGATTGACCCATCAGGAGTGACCGTTGGAGAGGTCTGGTCACTGAAAGATATCACTCTGGTGAAACAGCTCAATACCGATATCCAAAATTATCAGCATGCGATTGACCAGCTCATGTTGCTCACAATCTCTGATCTGGAGGGGAAAATCACCTACGCCAACTCACTTTTTCTCGAGCGTATGGAGTACACAATGGAGGAGGTCATAGGGAGAGATCACGGCCTCTTTAACTCGGATTACCACCCCAAAGAGTTTTGGCTAGAGTTCTGGGAGAGGCTCTCCGATAATCAGATCTGGAATGGAGAGATCTGTAATCAAACCAAGAGTGGGAGATTGATCTGGAGTAACAGCTCAATCTCTCCGATGTTTGATGTCGAGGGTAAAAAAACGGGCTATCTGGCTGTCCGAATCGATATCACCGAGCAGGTAGAGTTCCGCAAAGAGCGGGAGCAACAGGCCTATGAGGGGGGTATCGAGGAGATCAGCTCCTCTATTCTCCACAATATCGGCAATACCATCATGGGGG
>JABHIC010000071.1 GCA_018671205.1 Gammaproteobacteria bacterium | reverse complement strand
AGCTATCTCTTCCCCACCACACCCCGACAACAGCAATGAAACCATCGTTGCGCCAAATACATGCTTAATATTCATAAAAATCAGCTCCCAGCCAACAAATTTTTCTCAGAATTGGTCACTCTACGATCCTTTGCGCCGTAAAGATATAGATAAAATGTTATAATTATCAGTTTTTACCTCTGTATAGAAAACAGACGACGCATTCGCCCCCACCCTTTCAAGTCCATGATTATCTCTACAGCAACTGGCAAACTCACCTGGGTTTTCTCAATTTCTGTTAAATTGCCCGTAGAGTTCACCGGAATACTCCACTCGCTAACCCACTCTTGTTGCTCATTCATATAACGTATATTAAGTGACTCCACCTCTCTAATCAGCGGCTCTTCTTGTGGCTCTGAATCCTGTCCTCGATCAAGTACCGCCCAGGTTTTTCTAATCCACATTCCATCTACAAATTGATAACGTACCCGTAATAACGATGACCTGAGTCGATGTAGTGGATTGGCCCGTCCTCCACGAGAAAACTCCAACAGGTTCTCCTCTTCATCGCCGATAAAGGCTGACACCCTCTCCCCATAGCCGTCCCGTATTGGACGTTTTACGATTTGTAGAAGATCTCTCTCAAAGATAGAGAAAGCAATCTCGATCTCAGCTAAGCGATCTGCAACCCTCTCTCCTCCTTCACGCCCATCCAATACTGTTTTCAGTCCACCATAAGACATTAACGAGACCAGCGAGAAGATAGCAAGCGCAATCAACAGCTCCAGCAAGGTTAATCCTACCTCCTGTTTTCTCACAACCATTCTCTTACTTTCCTTTTGCAAGATATGAATCAATAGTAATCAATGAAGAGAACTCTTTATCACTTGCATGGGAAACCTGAACACTCAGTTTTCGTATTTCTTCATCAGGTGTTGTTTTCACGATTGTACGCCACTCCCACTCATTAGCTGCCATCACATCAAAACCACTACGCTCTCCGATAGAGGGCCATTTTTCTGCAAGTCGAATCTCTGCAATACGATTCTGGGCTACCCAAGATGCAATATGACGATCTCGAAGCGATGTTATATCCCGTACAAAACCACTCCCACTGGCAATGAGCGCACCCATTGCGATCGCCAGGATAGTAACCGCAACCAAGACCTCTACCAAGGTAAAGCCAAGCTGTTTACCCTTCAAGATCACAAAAGACTCCTAGATTGTTATGTATAGATGTCGGTACATCTTTTAAGCGGGTCATTTTAACGCAGCCTCCCCCAGCCACTCAATGGAAAAGGATCTAATACCTGTACTACTTTGTTTTCGGGCAACCTAGAAAAACCACACAGGCAGTACTATAATCACAGAATGAATGAATGGATATTACCCAATAACCGCCTTTGGCTACTACTGTTTTCTCTGCTTTTTGGACACTCAGTCAGCGCTGAAGAGTTCACCCTCACCCCCGGCTGGAACCTATTGACCCCCTCCGTGAGTGATACACAAGCGCTCAACAAACTCGATGCCATTGATGGGGTAAAGCGCATTTTCAGTTATGGATCTTCTGACAAAAGGTGGCACTATTATGACTTTCAACGGGGGATCGGTGACCTAACCACCCTTACACCACTGCAAGCTGTATGGGTTCAAAGCACAACCAGCGCCAGCCTGCAGCTGGATGGGGACTCAGCACCACAGAACGGGGATAGAGAACTGCTCTATCCAGGTTGGAATCTGATTACACTGAACGAGTCAGAGAGCAGCTCCGAGACTCGTAGCCGCCTCGCCGCGGTAGATGAGGGGATGGCACTGGAGACACTGCTCTATTATGACGGCAGCCAGTGGGGGGTACCCTCTACCGAACAGAGCCTCACAACAGGAACCCCGCTCTGGGTGGCAATGAGCGGTAGCCGCTCCACAGAAGAGACCGTGGTAACGCCATCTTCCCCTGTCAACCCATCAAGCAGCCTCTATTTTCAACTCAATGATGCCCTCTCCCTTCAGGCCTATGATGACTTGGTAACACAATCACCGATCGCTGCACGGGGATTCGTCGACAACATCCTTTACCGCCTTTTCCCCTCATTGCAACGCAAACTCTACCGCCGTACCGGTTCCACCAACCTGATGGCGGTAAAAGAGAGCGGAGAATCCCAACCCGCTTTTGAATCCGACTACCCAGTCAAGGTACTCTACACTGCGATTGACCCCACTGCCAGCCATGTCTATGTAGTATTGGATACCGACAACAGTAGCACTCTGGTGGCCGATGAGAACTGCGCTCTATTTCGGGTCAGCATCTCAGATAACAGCAGCCATTGCGTAGAGAACGGACTCTACCTACGCAGTGACCTAGACAGCTTTCGTGAAAAGCTGGGGGATGAGCGCAAACCCATCCAGTTTGACGGGGAGGGCAACGCTTGGTTTGCGGCCCAACCCTTTACTATCAATGGCGGTGGTGATAGTACGACAATCAGCAAAACATCAGGCTGGAAACCACTGATCTACCGCCACAACCCCAACAACAACACCACTACCGCAATCACCAATGACGCACAGCAGATCAACTTCTTTCTAGTGCTCGAACATGGCGAGCTGATCTACCAAGGGACCAACGGCATCACTCAAGAGAGCAAAATGTGGCTCTACCGCAATGGTGAATCCATCACCATCGGTGATCGTCTACCCAGCTACCTCTCTACCGACCACTACCGTACTGCCTTCTGGATAGAGAACAGTAAACTCAACCTGGTTCGGAGCCGTGATACCGGCGGAGTCTACAGGGCCTTTCTGCCCTTAGAGCAGACCCCCGCCTCTACCTTCCTCGGCGATGATGGCACCCTCTACGGGATGAACATCTCCAGCAGCCGAGTGACCGTGCGTAGCATTCTTCCCCACAAGGTCGATCCGGTGGCAACAATCAACTTTCAAGGCCAGCGCCGCCGCACCGTACCGGTACGCATCTCCGAGCGCTCCATCTACTATACCGACCAGCAAGACGTAGAGTTCTACGGTGAAGTCACCGTGGTCAAGATATCCAACTTACTCAACGGAGAGACTCAGACCCTATTTGATGACCGCCGCTACGACATCTACGCTTGGCAGCTCAGCGGCCGCAAGCTCTACTTCTCCGGGGTGGATCTCGGCACCACCTCGCTGGTCTCCGGCATCATCGACACCAACAAAGTGGGGCTGGGGCTACCCACTGAACAGTACCTCACCATCAACAGTGTGGAGTCGGCCATCGATGCCGCGAATGAGATCAATGATATCGAGATCCTGCTACCGAAACGCCCAACCAGCGACCCCGGTGGAGCCCCCGAAGTTGATGAGATGAACTTCTCTTCTGACCGTGGAGATGTAGTCTCTCTATTCTTTAATAAATATATGAACTACAGCAGTGTTGAGCAACAGCTCAAACTGAGTGGGCATGGTGGCGAAATTAGCTACATCCCGCTCTGGTTTCACCGCACCCTCCACTTGGTACCAGACACCGATGGGTTGGGCGATCAAGATCAGACCACACCACTCAACCCAGAGGGTCTCTACCAACTCTCTCTGGGGGAGGGAGCAAGTGTCGAGGGTGAAGAGACACCCACCCCGACACTAAATCTGGTAGTGGACAGCTACGACAACCCGATGCAGCCAGCACTGAATGAATTCAGTGGAGAGGTGGAGCCCTACCTGAGCTGGTTCACCCGGCAGCTACAACAAGCTGGGGGCGCACGACCTCTATTTTTGATGCAGGTCTGGATCCCCAGTGATCCACCGTTACCAATAGACCGTGTAGCACTCCATATCCCCAACCAACACCGTTCACTGCCACTACTACAGCGACTTCCTGACTACCGGGCAGTGGTGGGTAGCACACTACGCTTTACCCTAGAGGGGATTGACAGCAGCGGCAAGACGGTCCGCTGGGACTTTGGCGATGGCAATGCCCCTCTGGTTGGCACAACCGCCGAGGGGGTGAGTTTTGGTGAGGCGGGCCGCTATAACATCACCATTACCATAGAAACGGAAGGTGCCACAACCACCGAGAGACGCACTATTGAGGTGGTAGAGAGTAGTGAGATTACGCTGCCTACAGCACTGACCCTGCACTGGGGAGAGGTTGCCCAGAGTCTACCGCAGATTGAGCTATTTATACCGGCGCAGCGTGCAGAACGCCAACCTGCAATCATCACCGATATTACCGCCCCCTAGTTACCGATTACCTTTGTTGGAGAGAGAAGATGAAACCAAAGACTCAACTACTGACCACAGGGCTGGCCCTACTACTGCCGCAACTGGCGCTGGCCACCTTTACCTTCAACAGCAATGGCACCGGGGCCGATGGTGACTGGACTCTGGATGAGACCGACTGCCCAGATGCCGACACCCCGATCACACTCGATGTCGGCGAGAGCGGGATCAAGCAGTTCAGCTCAATCACTATAAACGAAAATTGTGCTGTCACCTTTACCCCAACGGGAGGTGGGAGTAGCAACTACAGCCAACCGGTTCGGTTGATTGTGACGGGGGATGTGGTGATTGATGGTACGTTGAACCTGAACGGTGAGAGTGGAAATATTTCAGGGGTATCCACTCAGGTGGTTGGGGGAAGAGGTGGCCCGGGGGGGTTTGATGGTGGGTCAACAGGAATCCCCGGCAGTGCCAGCTATTCAGGCGGCTTTGTCGGCTATGGGCCTGGAGGGGGAGCTGGAAATTTCAGCATTAGTTACGGTGATGATGGATCTTTAACCCCTGCACCTTCAGATAGGCGACTACAACCGCTGATTGGAGGTTCTGGTGGAGGAGGATCTTTTTACACCACCAGCAGTACTAGAGGAAGCGGTGGCGGTGGAGGTGGAGCCATACTGATTGCAAGCTCAGGTTCCATTGCTCATAACGGAGTTATCTCTGCACGCGGAGGTGCTGGAGGTAATGGTAATGGTGATGGCGGGGATGGCGCTGCCGGGGTGATCCATCTGGTTGCCAATCAGATCAGTGGTAACGGAGAGGTACAGTCGGCACGTGCCATTTTCGAAACCTTGGATAACCGCAGCACCTTCACAGGCGCAACACACTATACCATTGAGTTCCAACAACTCTCACTGGATCTATCCCCCTCCTCTCAACAGATCCAGATCACCCAGCTAGGTGGTGAAGCCGTAACACCGGGTACCCCCTTGGTATTGGAACAGGCGGGTGAACAGACACTACAGCTCTCCAGTAGTGGTCTGGCAGAGGATACCACCATCCGAGTAACGGTCTCTAATAGTAGAGCACAAACCGTAACCACTGCCGATGCCACCCTCGATGCCGATGGCAATGGCAGTGTGACACTGACCCTACAGTCTGGGGTCATGATGGTAGTTGCCTATGTAGTGGAGTAAAAAATGACCAACTAGAGGGCTATTCAAGAGCCAAACTTCCCTTCCTTGGATAGCCCCCTCAACCAGCCACTCCAGTATTTCGTTTTTTCTTAAGCTTTTCTTAAGCTTTTCTTAATAGACTCTTGCAGCTAAAGAGCGCAAAAAAGAATAACTGATCTGGAGTAACACAATGCCCCACCCATTTTCTATATTTTCAATACAAGCACGAAAGGCTCTCTCCGCTATCGTACTGCTCATTCCACTGCTCCTTAGCCCACCACTACTGGCTGTATCCGTGGGTGATCCCGCTACTCACTTTACATTACCCACGATTCAAGGGCATCCTGCTACCACTCTCTCCCTATCTGAGCTTCAGGGGAAGGTAGTCTATCTAGATTTCTGGGCTTCATGGTGTCCCCCATGCCGTATCTCTTTTCCCTTTATGGAGCAGTTACAAGATGACTTCTCTACTCAGGGGTTTAAAGTGGTCGCTATCAGCCTTGATCAAGAGCAGAAATCCATTGACCATTTTTTGAAAAACTTTTCCAAAGAGCTCACAATACTCCATGATAGCTCTGGCGAAACTGCTACACACTATGATTTACTGGCGATGCCTACCTCTTATTTAATCGATACAAAAGGTATCATTCGATCTATCCACTACGGTTTTCATGAAGGTATCGCCTCAACTATCCACAAGGAAATTGAGGTACTGCTTGCAGAGTAAATATAAGATTTTCATAAACTCATGTACTACCCCAACTCTCCCCCTGCAAGGGGTAAAAACAAAATAACACTATGATTCAACACTTGCCCCCACTGATTCTACTTACACTCTTACTGCAAGGGTGTACAACCCCCGTTAAGCCTTGGGAGCGCGGCTACTTGGCGCGTAGCGACATGACCTTTGGCAGTAACGTGTTGGCTGGACGTTCTCGTGCTCAAATTCATATCAGCAAAGAGGCCTCACGAGGAGGAAGCAGCGCTGGAGGGGGTGGATGTGGCTGTAACTGAAAAACCCGTACTTTTAACAACCGCTGCCGCTCTACTACTGGGAGCCGCTCTACCAGCACAAGCTGGCCCAATCATTGAGTATGAAGGTGAGTACCAGCTGCTTAAATATAACGAGAAGGATAACCGCATCTCTGTAGAGGAGCAGAGTGCTCATCTCAAGCATCCACTATCCGCATCCGCTGAGCTGGAAGTTACTGCAGTTTTAGAGTCTCTGTCAGGTGCCTCTCCACAATTTGTTACCAACCCAGATGGTACTGCCATTGAGGTACTGAGCAATCCATCAATCACTGAGTCACGCAGAGAGCTCGACTTGAAGTATAGCCACTATGCCGAGGATACAACGATCTCCATCGGTAACGGTTACTCTGATGAAAATGACTACAGATCTCGCTCATTAAATTTGGGAATTAACCAAGCATTCAACCAAAAGAATACTTTGCTCTCCTTTGGAGCTGGCCACTCTAGTGATCAAATTTCAGCAACCAACCAGCCGGCACTTCAACAGAAGCGCTCTACCAATAACTACTTGGTCGGCGTAACTCAGACCATCTCACCCACTCTCATTCTACAGAGCAACCTGAGCTATGCTACAGGTCACGGCTACTATTCTGACCCCTATAAGTTCACTATGCTTTTTAATCCGGAGATCGGCCCTGCGCCAACCATCATTGCTGACCAGAGACCAACCGAGCGTAAGGCTTGGGCATGGCTATTCAGCTTGCGTAAATATTTTCCTGAATTAGGCGGAAGCCTCAGCAGTGACTATCGCCACTACCTCGATGACTGGGGGGTATATGCAGATACCATTGATCTTTCATGGAATAAAGATAGCAGTGGCCCTTGGTCAACTCAGCTCTCTTTCCGCTATCACACGCAGGGAGATGCCGATTTTTACTTTGCAGACCAGCTACTCACACCAGTTGCCTTGGGCCAGCCCTTCTCTACAGACCACCGCCTAGCGGCTTTTGGGGCCATTACACCTGGCATCCAATTTTCAAGGAGAGTTGATGCACAACTTCAGCTAAACATTGATCTCCAGTACTACCGTCAAAGCAACAGCCTGCAGTTCAGCAATAAAGGAAATCAGTTAGAGTCTGTTGAGGCGACCATTTTTGCCCTATCTCTTCAACAAAAATTCTAAAAGGTATCTCAAATTCCTGCTATACCAACGCCGCTCCCCCTCCATAGCCACCGCTTTCAAGCGATGGCCTGTAACAATGAAATTCGATTACATAGTCACCAGCCAGCCTCCTTCATTGCTCATTTAATGGAGCGAGCTGAGCAAGAGGTAGCACGAATTGTAAAGAAATACAGTCGCTATAGGCCAGACAGTCTACTCTCTGCCATCAACTACAATGCTGGAGTACAGCATACGATCATTGATGCAGAGACTCACGCACTGTTGGAGTATGCCGATTCTTGCTATCAGCAGAGCGAGGGGCGATTTGATATCACTTCCGGTGTACTTCGACAGGTTTGGAAGTTTGATAAAAAACAGCAGCTCCCTACTCAACAGCAGGTTGATGTACTACTTCCTCTGATTGGTTGGAGTCAGATCAGCAGGAGTTCCAACACCATCGACTTGCCACAAAAAGGGATGGAGATTGACCTCGGTGGCATCGGCAAAGAGTATGCAGCTGATCGAGTCGCCTCTCTGCTACAACAAGCGGGAATCACCTCTGCAATGGTGAATATGGGGGGTGATATTCGCATCCTTGGCCCCCACCCTGATGGCTCTCCTTGGAGTATTGGCATTCCATCACACACCCAAAAGCAAACGGGCAAACCACGAGTGGCAGCAACTGTCCCTATCTATCGTGGTGCTATCGCAACCAGCGGTGACTACGAGCGCTGCATGGTGGTCAAAGGCAAAACCTACAGCCATATTCTTGATCCAAAGAGTGGTTGGCCCGTGAAAGACCCCTTTCACTCCGTCTCAGTCATTGCTGACTACTGCCTATCTGCAGGCAGTGTTGCAACCATCGCTATGTTAATGGGGAAAAAACAGGGGGGTGCTTGGTTATCATCAACGGAGTTAACCCACCACACTCAGTGAGTTTGAATCCAAGCCGCGATATCGGAAAGATTCTGGTCTGTCAATGAAGATAAAAAAACCATTCCCCCCACATTTCTGTTTATCGCAACACGGCTTACACTGGCATCTCGACCACTCCAAATTCCGTTCTGATTCAGCCTTGGGTTGCTGCCATGGCAAGCAAGGCAGTTACTACGGTACAGCTCTCCACCAGCTACCGTATTTCCATTCACTGAGGTGGTTAGTGTGAGTTGATTGTCATTGTCATTGTCATTGTCATTGTCATTGTCATTGTCATTGTCATTGTCATTGTCATTGTCATTGTCATTGTCATCGTCATCGTCATCGTCATCGTCATCGTCATCGTATATAGAGTGTTCTACTGAGTTCTCTTGCTCATCATCTTCTGTTTCTACATCGTCTGACTCATAAACTAACTCTCCACTACTCTCTGATGGCTCTCCTTCCACCTCAAGGCTAGATTCCATGTAATCGGAATCATAATGATTTACCACGCCGTCACTATCATGATCTTGAGGTGCAATCTCTCCCCGCTGTAACTCATAACCACCATGGTCACTGTCTTCCCAATCGGCTGTACCATCTCTATCCACATCAGTCTGTTGCAGTAATGCATTTGCACCAGACTGCTCATCGACTACCAATGGAGTATCCAACACACCATCACTATCTTCATCGAAATATCCCATTTCCACGATTTCCTGATAACTCATGGGGACCTCTACCCTTCCCAAGTCAATCTCCTCATTACGCCCCAATGCAACCCGATCAATGCGGTTACCGGAGCTATCTAAAAACGAAAGGGGGATAACCACATTCTCCCTTACTTCTGATTCCACTTTAGCAACCATCATCAACCCAACATCTGCAGGCGCTTCTACAACGATCTGCTGTTTGTCAGCACCCGTGCTGGTGACACTACTACTATAGGTTCTCCCATTATCATCCACAGCCTCTAATGTAACCACTGCCCCACTCTGTACAGTAGGGGTCGATACTTGGACCAGCACACGAGCCATGTAGGGTTGAGCAATCCAGGTAACAATATCACTAAGCTGTTGCTCATTGAGGTCAAGCAAGCCAGGGTAGTATCGCATCGATGACTCTGAGAAGATCGCATCACTCAATGCAGTAGCCGATGTTGCTCTCAGCACTTTGTTAATATTTTGCGTAGGGTCTACGCCATGACAAGAACCACTGCTGCAGTTAACACGATAGAGTTCTTGTCCACTTTCCCAGCTGGTTGGTGCTTGAGTCTCCACCAGTTTGACCCAAATCCCTCGCCATGAATCAATACTCGGCGTTGACAGTGAGCTATCGCTATACCATGCACCTTGACTAGAGAAAATCAGTTGTTCAACCGTATATCCGCTGTACAGCTGGTCCAGCCGAGTCACCAGCCCATCTACCGTAACTTCTCCACCATTACCGACTAAACTCCACCCTGCTTCAAGCGTATCGGGGAGAGTTGTCACTTCCACACCACTCACCTGAACTGTTGCTGCTTGATCCGCCTGAACCCAAAAGGATTGGCCCGCAGAGATAGTGGTTAAATCCCCCACCTGACGATCAAGATCATAGTGACTCCAACCACCATTGGACTGGTAACTATAAACTCTGGATGCATACCCCTCAAATAGAGTACTTACATTATGCTCTCCACTGACCGAAATATTGAGCAGGTTCAGCCCCGGTTCCAGCAGCAAGTCTTGCGCTATCGCAGACATGCTTATTGAAAAAAGCCCTCCACAGAGAGAGACAACCTGCAGGGGACGCAATTGAGCTGAGATACATTTCATAATCTACTCCAAATATTCGATAGTCTGTCTAATACCATAGCGACTATTCTACTGAGGCTAGATTAAGAGAACCTTAAGAGGTGTTCTCAAAACTCTCAAATAATACTTGGTCCGGCCATCGGATCCCGTTCGACGTGAACTTTACCCGCAAAAGTTTCTACCTCTATCGCCTTCGATAGGGCCGATTTTACGAGCCAATTTGCTTCAGGACTATTCCTAAGGACAAGTGTAAAGGAACTGGGATTCACTAAGGCCCGTTGCATCAAAATTAACGGTCATATCTTCACTGAGTATACACCCCTCTCCATTCGGCCCTTTGTACTTTATCTGCAAGTCATTTGTAAAACCACCCGCTTCATCATAAAACTTTCCACGCAGCTGATAACTCTGGCCTGTTGGTAGACTCAAGCTGTAACGCCCTGCCCCACCTGTTCGCGTATAAAAATAGCCTCTCCAGCCACTATTATCAAATACCTCGACTCCAATTGAGGCATTCGGCAGAGGTTCTCCATGAATATCTTTAACAATACCAGCAACCTGAACTCCAGCAGGTGCAGTTAAATTGCTTAAGGTTGTCGTGTCATCTGCAGTGACTGCCAGTACTCCAGCACTGGCGCCTTGGATACTATCTTTCCCAACTGCAGGGCTACAACTGTTTCCATCCCAGTTACAGCTGCCAAACGGTTGCCCATCACTCACTTTTGCAAAGAAGTGGTAATTTCCTGCAGGTACATCCAGTAACGCAGTGCCATCAGACCGGGTGACGGTGGGAGAACGATCCTTGCTGCTGGTTTCCTCTAATATTACGGTTGCATTCTGGATCCCCGTTGTTCCATCAGCAGTCAAACGGATAGATACAGTATGTGCTATATGCTCTAGATCTATGGTTTGCGCCCCTGAGGTTGGGCTGAGGGTATACCCTTGTCCATCGTTATCATATTTTTTGCCCCTGGTAGTGACCTGATAGGTCCCATAGGGGACCTGCATACGGTAGGTACCATCAACTCTGGAGAGCCCGCTGTCCATGTTCCAGCTATCCGAAGCGGGGGCGTTACCAGCAATATCTTTGGTTTGGTCAATCACAATATAGGAACCGCCGACAGTATTTAAACCATCATCTGTGCAATCACCTTGGCAGACCGTACCCTGTATCATTTCTCCTGCTGGGAGCAGTCCGTTTGCAGTGACCGTTGCACCAGCTTCTGTTACATCAAGCACCTCTGCAAAGTTTCGGTCGACATTGCCTCCATCTGTACTGCTCTCTGCCGTATCTGAGTAGTTGGCGTTAGAGGTATAACTAATTGAGCCATAGGGCTGACGAGTAACGTTTCTGAAATAGACCGTGTAATTGCTAGGCACTACATTGATGATATAACGCGCCATACCATCACTATCTGGGCGAGACAGCGTAGCAGCAACTGGGCGTAGGGTCATGCCATCACGTATCATCACCTTCACGTAAGGAAGGTCTACTAAGCCCATTCCACTATCTCCCTTAACACTCCCTGTAATTCTCGTGCCTAGAACCAACTTAAAGTTAGCCAGTGTGTTATCCGTCACAGTAACCTTGTCTCCACAGAACATTTGATGACACTTGGTCCCGCTACCTCCCTCAGGGGAGGCGCTGGTATAGTACTCGGTGGCTGCGAAGCTAACCATAGACCTGTTCACCGCACCCACAATCAACTCTGCATTGAGTGGTGCGTTAAAACAGTATTTTCCGCCCTCTCCAGCAATGATTCGACTTCTGGTTTGCGCCCTCTTTTTCTTGGTATTGTAGTCCATTGCAAAGATATTGACGCCATTGAGAGCAGTGCCATTAGGGTCCATTACTACACCGCACACTTTTCCTGCAGCAGACTTATTTTTGATAATGTTATCCGTCTCTTCATCCAATTGTGCACTTTTTTTGAGAGCCGCTTTATAGCCTGAAGCTGTCGTTTTCTGACTCTCTGACAGGTCTTTGACAAAACTTTCAATACTGTCCCTTACTGATATGATCTCTTCTGTATCTAGCTTTGATAGGTCATCAGTGCTTTCAACCAAGGCATCCAGTGTTGCGTGGCTGCCTGGGTCGATATCAACCGAGTTAGCACTCCACATGGACTTGATTTTCTCTTGCTGTCTCCCTTTGGCGATAATTGCATAACGGGCAGCGGCCGTATGCCCTACGGGCACATTCAATGTATAGCGGCTCTCCCCAGAGGTAACTGCAGTCGCTATAGCATCGCCAACCTGGTCACCATTAGCATCAATTTCAACCAGTTCCACGTCAACCCCTGAACCTACTCCACTCAGACCAGAGATGGCAGCATGTGCATTCTCACCAAGAAGGGATGCCAGCAAGCGTTGAATTGAACTTGGCGGGTTAAATGCAAAACTCCCCCCCGGCGCACTAACGGTTCCACTAATGGTCTGCTCTGCGTTGTCCCCAATGCCGTTATTATTGCTATCGGTGGTTTCAGAGGCATCCTGAGGGAATGCATCGGCATTATTTCCGACACCATCACTATCGCTATCGATAGTCTCTGTGGCATCCAGTGGAAATGCATCGGCGTTATCACCTATACCATCGCTATCACTATCCATGGTCTCAGTGGCATCATGTGGAAAAGCATCCATTTCGTCACTTATGCCATCACCGTCACTATCGATACTACTTCCCACGCCTAACTTAACCCAAACCCCATCTCTATGTCGAAGTGTAGCAATATTGCCAACACTACGCTCAAAGTCGTAGTGTTGCCAGTTCTGATCGGAGCCTCTGCTCAGTGCGCGTAGGCAGGCTTTTCCACTTGCAGATCTTATTGTACTACAGAGACTCTCAAGACTACTATTATCTGACGCGCTAAGAAGGTTCCATCCCTCCTCTACTTCACTATAATTGGCACTGCTCTCCTGATTCTCTGAAGTTGTTAGCTCTACCTCTACCCGCTTGCTGCTGTAGATCCAGTGACCACGATAAGGAGTCATTGTCTCCAGTGTACCCTCAGCATTGTTACTGTAGCTTTCCCAAACAGAAGCCCTTGGGGTAAGGATGGAGGTTACTTCTTGTGGAAAGAGGCTCTGTATACTCTCTGCTTGACCTGAAGTAGCAATCAGGTTCCACCCTTTGTGAAGACATATCTTTGAGTATTCATCAGCATGAGGCAAATTGATGGTGATGGTGGCCTCCTCTTCAGCATAGAGTTCGTAATCCCCCGGCCGGAAATCGATTTGATCAACACAGCTAATTGCGGTGTCTCCACTCCCAGCATTGTAGCTTAATGTTCCCCACGCTGGATCATTCCAGTCAAAGCTATTCCACTCTGCACTCCCTCGTCTCGGTACACCACCGTAGAACCCTTTAATAGCGTCCCCATCTTCATCTCTTGCTAACAAGCTGATTTGAGCTGATCCTGTAGGAGCATCAACTGTTGTGTTAATCCCCACAGGCGGGTTGTTGGGTGGCGGTTCACTGGGGGTATACAGCCCAACATTGTCGATTGAAGCCTTGAAGCTGGTGATGCCGCCTGCAGTTGCTCGCATGCTTGCACCGACCACAGCACTGTATTTTCCATCCCAGATCATGACTTGGCCAATTTCAGTGTCTCCTAGACGTGCTGTTAATATGCCATCTTCTGTAGTAACGCTCAGTAGTGTTGCATCACCGGATATAGTGATAGCGTCAAGATCTAAGTTGAATTCTTTGCCATCGCTGTAGTTGCCCGCAATGTCGACCGATTGACCAGAGACTCTTTTCTTCAGGTAGGCTTTTCGATAACTGCATCCATCACAACTTTCACTTTGCCCTTCTTGGATACCCACTTCGATATGGTTACTAGAGTCCCCTGCAAAATCAAGTCGTAATCGCGCTACACCACTCCAGTATGTTTCTGTCTCTCCGGAAATTTCTACACCAACATTCGCTTGAAATTTGAGATCACCGGGAACCATTGGTTGGGTTCGTAACCCCGGATAAGTATCCAGTACCTGTGCTGAAGCAAGAGCACTCTGGTCTGCTTCAAACTGCAGGGCTCCACTCTCTATATTCAGCATTCTGAAGATGGCACCCTGATCATTGGCGGTCTCCTCGCCATTCCACCAACTATCTTTCATCCACTTGGTATCATCTAGCTGATCAAAGGTAACTCCTTCAAAATCATCAATTAAAATCTCGTATGGATAGTCTTGCGCTGTAGCCTTGACAGACATGGACATGAATATAAAAGCAGCTAGGATGTATACTTGTGGTGTTTTCATTATTACTCTAGGCCTTACTTATAGGGCTATTTATTAAGAAATCATAAAGAAGTCAAAATACGCACTAGAAAACCACATAACCCGCTTCTTGTTCGGTCACTTTTCTTACTATTATTTTCCCTGTGGGCATTCCTTGAATCAACCAGGATGGTATTGCTCCAGAGGTTACACTCTCATCCAATGCAAGCAGCAGGGTAAACGCAGTCAACTCTCCACTCGATAAAAAATAGACTTGAGGTACGGGTTGCATCACATCCTTTTGAGGAATTTGAGCCCGTTCCCCCTCTACTTGTAGTGCAACGCGGTAGATAGCTCTCCACTGCTTGGGGCGATAGGTTCGATCTCCCTCTAGTGGAAGCCAACCCTCTTCCCCATAACTCCAGTACTCCATCCCTTGTTGGTGAATACGAATCGCATACTGACGTCCGGTCAGGGTAGCCTCTTCAGAGAGCAGTTTCAGTTTCGCAGCCACCCCTTTTGAATCCTCTGCCAAGAGACGCTCCCCCCCCCCTTGGTTGAACGAAAGACCTGCCATCGAAATAACAATGCCGATCACCAATACTACGATAATTACCTCGATCAGGGTAAAACCTGTTTGTTGGGTTAGTTTTAGTCTAGTTAATTTCTCCACTTACTTATTTATGAAGAGAGAAACCTTCTGTTTTCGGCACAAATTCTCCACCTACACTGGCTGTTGATGAGCGGACACGGATATCGAAACTTGTCGCAAAGTCAAAAGTGCCATCCGCATTCAAAGTTACTGGATTCATGCTGCCTGGCTCATAGAAAGGATAGGCACCACACGCCTCTCCTGCATCGCAGATGATGCCATCATAGTCCGAGTCAGTACCCGCAATAATCAGATAATCTCCTGCAGGCACCTCATCGAAGGAGTAACTATATTCCCCGTCAACAGCATCCACTTCAACTGAATCTTGAGTTGTGTAGTCCGATGCATTAATCAGTGCAACCGTATGATGCCCAGCATCACCAGGGATATTGGCATCCACTTTCTGCACAATCACTGGAAGATTAATGGTGCCTGCGGTCGAAGAGACAACAATTGTTGCAGTATGTGGTCCTAGCGCTAAATTATCTCGATTGACGCTCAATGTGTATGCGCCAAGAGCATCGCTACCCACCTCATCACTTGCGCTGATTGTTAACCAATCTGCATCTGTGGTAGGTGTTTCGGTAGTTAACGTCCCCCCTGTAGAGTTGCTTATGTCAATGGATAGTTCATCAATAGACATTCCAAAATTTGCTGCAGATGGGCGTACTGTCAGCACAGCCTGAATTTCCGTCACCTCAGTGGTAGCACCAGAGAGTTGAGATGCCGCAATCACAGCATTATAGGCATCGATTAATCCATATCCATAGAGATCATCTCTTCCTGTTGCGCCCAAATCATGACTCATCTCCCCATTTGTAATAATATAGTCTAGCTGATCAGGCGTTAACGATGGGTTCACCGAGCGCATCAATGCAACTACCCCTGCCACATGGGGAGATGCCATTGATGTGCCCTGTAGGAAGCCAAATACAAATTCTCCAGAATCGGTTCCTAATGTACTCAATACACCGTCTGGAAAACCATCACCATTAGCATCTACACTAGAATTTCCACCCGGCGCTGCAATATCAATATAGGCACCGTAATTAGAGTAGGGCGCTAATGCGGAGCTGTCAAATCCAACTGAACTGACTGAAACCACCCCATCATAGGAGGCAGGATAAAACGGAGAAGAGATGGCTGAGTTACCTGCTGCTGCTATAAACAGTACACCAGCTTCTCTCAGTTCACTCACAACGTCTTGATTTGAACGAGAGAACCCTGAGCCACCAAGGCTCATATTAACCACATCGGCAATTTGTGTCGGCACAGTGCCAGAGTCATTACTCAATCCTCCAGCATAACGCATCGCCTGCTCAATATCATAAGAGGTTCCACCACTACGCCCCAGTGCACGCAGTGGCATAATTTTCGCCCCCCATGCCACGCCTGAGATACCTGTGCCGTTATTGGAAGTAGCAGCAATAGTACCAGCAACATGGGTACCATGAAAACTACTGGACCTTGTCCCTCCGGTACTGACGGTGCCATCTCCCACATCGTCTGGATTATTATCATAGCCATCGCCATCACCTGCACTGGTTGTGTCTGCGATAAAGTCGTAGCCATCAACCAGTTGCCCTTGTAGATCAGGATGGTTCAGCACAACACCGGTGTCAATAACTGCCACCACAGGAGCATTCTCTGCAGTGGTGACCGTCCATGCCATTGGGAGGTTAATCATTGGATAGTGCCACTGTTTTCCATAGTGTGTATCATTGGGCTCGACTATCTCTGTTGCCATCGCTTGCAAGATGTAGTTAGGCTCAGCGTACTCAATGCTCTCCTCTTTGCGAAGCTCTTTAATCATATAAATTGTTTTGAGATTCTCTTGCTGTTGTTCCGTCAGATCCAAGATCTCTGCCATGCGCTCAACCATGGTCTGTTGCGTTTTAAAGGCAGTGCGTTGGTCCTCATTCTGTTGCTGCTTAATTTGGTAACGTGCACTACGTCGCACTCCTTCTCCAGAGGAGATCTTCTCTAGCCCTAATGCCTCAGTATGGCGCTGTAGAGATCTACTCATCCCAGGAAGATCTTTCTGCTTTAAGATGATATCCCCCTGCACAAAGTTATCCTCAATGCGTAGGGTTGATCTACCCAGTGATGCGGCAGACATGGCGCTACTGCTTGCACTTTGTCCTACGGTTAATACATAATTGGAGGCGCCTGCAAAAGCATTGACCAGTATATAATAATCCCCACTATTCTGAACGATGACTGACTCTCTCTCCCCTGATCCTAAGGAAGAGACAATATTTCCATCATTATCTTTAATCACAAGGTCTAAATCATTTACACTCGGATCATCCCCTAGATAGAGGCCTACCTCCTGCCCCTCTACTAAACTAACGCGATAAAAGTCAAATAGGTCATCAAACGGAGGGATATATCCTGTCGTTCCTTCACACCCGTTACTGTTACCAGCACGCCCACGACCCTCTGTACCCCCATCAGGTGCACGCGCATAGCCGCCTACCGTTGCAGGGTTAAGAATCACTTGCGCACTATCAAGTGTCTGAGAACCATTATAACTACAGGGTGCATTTGGATGATTGACATCGCCATCACTTGCGGTCCCTGCACCAGCAGTCACTGTGCCCGTAATAGTATAGGTCTGATTCGCATCTTTAACAGTAATGGAGACCGTACCAACCACTGCATCTCCTATTCCATCACTAACACTATAGGTAAACTGATCAATCCCAACATACTCCGCTGTTGGGGTATATTGATAATCAACCGTATCTCCAGCCCCCACGGTTGTTATCGTCCCATGGGCTGGGTCAGAGGTTATAGTTAGCACTAAATCATCACCATCTACATCTACGTCATTTGAGAGTAACGGATCTCCACTTAATGAGCCCCCTTCTGGGGTTAACAGTGCCCTTAAAGAGACTGCTGATGCGTCCATATCTACTGACACTGACTCATCTAACACCAGGGGAAGATCATTTTCACTCGAGAGGTCGAGTGCAACTGTTACTACTCTTTTTGAGCCTGTAGCACTTATCATCTCATAAGTAAATTCATCGCTTCCTGTCATATTACTGTAAGGATAGAAGTTTATTTTTACCTCCGCGGAAGATGTATCAATGGACGCAACTCCTTTATCTCCTTGAGAGAGAATATGGTATTCAGCAGCACTAGTATCTGATGAGGGTACTGAGTAAGCTGAAAAAATAGAGGGGCTATCCTCCGTCATGTTTTGCCCCTCGCTCACGACTCCCCATACTTGAGCCCAAATGCCATCACCTGAATCGATTGCGCCTAAATCTCCTCTTGCATTCAGTGGATCATAATGATGCCAAACTCCATTTTTATAAGAGAAGAGGGATGCTACTTTCAGCTCGCTATTCGTACCAAATTCACTCTCTAATTTGGTCACTAAATTAGCAGCGGTTGTTTCGCCCATATCTCCCACCAACATCCAGTTTGGCTCTGTTTCAGCAAGTGATGGTGTAACCGTATCACCTGTTATCTCAACAGTCTCATCTTCTGTAGCAAGGTACCAAAAACCTTCATGAGCTGCGGGAGTTATTAAGTCGGATGATGACCACTGCTGTTGTGATACTTCGTATTTGAATGGGGTACCACTTCCTCCTGATCCAATCGCTCTGGATTGCAGAGACGAGCTGACCAAGTTCCATCCTTTATTCAGGGAGAGCGTCTCTGCAAAACTCTGCCCTCCAAGAAGTGAAGAGAGTGCCGCGACCAAGAGGTAACTATTTATTTTGTTCATTTTGTTCATTCTATCCTGAATCCGAAACCTCATTTTCCAAGCGTCCACTCCTGCGTGATTTTGAGTAAAAATTCATCGATCAATTATCTCAAATCATCATAACGCCGCAATACTCGAGCCATTACCTGTACAAATGAGAGTAATTCCTATT
>JABHIC010000070.1 GCA_018671205.1 Gammaproteobacteria bacterium | reverse complement strand
TTTCCACAGTCGATACAGAGGGCAGCCTCCCAGAGCGGGATTTCAGTAGCCAGTCTGCGTTTCTCCCACATGGAGGTGGCGCTGGGCCAGCTGCCATCGACAGGAAAAGCACTGACCGGAAGGCTATCTCCCTCACCAGCGATCAATGGGCCGGTTACCGTCTGTACAAAATCGGGAGCCTGCTCCGGAATCAGTGGCTCAAACTCCAGTGTGGAGCTGGCGCTGGCGGGAATCTCAATTTGATGGAGGTGGTTCAGTGCCGCATCAATGGCCCGGAAATTCTTCTCGCTAATATCTTTCCCTTTTTTGCCATAGGTCTCGGTGACCGCCTGTTTGATGGCGTGGATGGCCTCCTCATGGGGCAGTACCTCAGATATGGCAAAAAAGCAGGTCTGCATCACCGTGTTGATCCGTTTTCCCATCCCCGCCTCTTGTGCCGTTTTTGCGGCATCAATTACATAGAAGCGGAGTTTACGGTCGATAATCTGTTGTTGGATCGGGCGGGGCAGCTCATCCCACACCTGTTCATGGGGCTGATTGGCGTTGAGGAGAAAGACCGCACCGGGTTTGGCCATCTCAACTACCGGATAGTGGCCCAGAAAGCGGTGCTGGTGACAGGCCACAAAGTCAGCCTCTCCCTCGCTAATCAAGTAGGAGGAGCGGATTGGATGAGGACCAAAACGGAGGTGGGAGATGGTGACGGCCCCCGTTTTTTTCGAGTCGTAGACAAAATAACCCTGTGCATAGTGGTCGGATCGATCCCCAATAATTTTGATCGAGTTGCGGTTTGCACTGACCGTGCCATCGCTCCCCAGGCCGTAGAAGAGCGCCTTGAACTCCTCGGTTGATGCATCCACCCGAAAGGTATTGTCCCACGGTAGACTGGTGTGGGTCACATCATCATGGATACCGATGGTGAAGGGGGCTGGAAGTTGACGGTTACCGAGAGCGGCGTAGATCGCCATGACCATCGCGGGGGTAAACTCCTTTGAGGAGAGTCCATAGCGTCCACCCGTGATCTGGGGCAGTGGTTGGCGGTGGATGGCCAGTGCAGTGACAACATCCTTGTAGAGCGGCTCCCCATCGGCACCCGGCTCCTTGGTACGATCCAATACGGCAATCTGTTGTGCTGTTTCAGGCAGGGCTCTCAGCAGATGGGTGGCAGAGAAGGGGCGGTAGAGCCGTACCTTGATCAACCCCACCTTCTCCCCTCGGGCGAGCAGATGTTCTACCATCTCCTCGACAGCCCCAACCCCCGATCCCATCAGGATGACTACCCGTTCGGCATCCTCGGCACCGATATAGTCGAACAGTTGGTAGTGACGACCGCTCAGTACAGCAAAACGCTCCATGGTCTGGGTAACGATATCGGCACTCTGTTGGTACCAGCGGTTGGCGGCCTCTCGCTGCTGAAAAAAACTGTCAGGGTTCTGCGCGGTACCCCGAACCACCGGATGGTCGGGGTTAAGGGCGCGGCTACGGTGCTGCTGGATCTTCTCTGCACTGATCAACGCATGGATCGTCTCATCACTAATCTCACTTACTTGGTTGATCTCGTGAGAGGTACGGAACCCATCAAAGAAGTGGACGAAGGGGATGCGTGAGGCGAGGGTGGCCGCCTGGGCAATCAGCGCAAAGTCATGGCTCTCCTGCACCGAGCTGGCAGCCAGCATCGCAAAACCGGTGGGGCGCACCGCCATCACATCACTATGGTCTCCAAAGATGGAGAGGGCGTGGGTGGCTATGGAGCGGGCAGCCACATGAATCACCATCGGGGTCAGCTCTCCGGCAATCTTGTACATATTGGGGACCATTAACAGTAACCCCTGGGAGGCGGTAAAAGTTGTGGTCAGTGCACCACTCTGGAGCGCACCGTGGATCACTCCGGCAGCCCCTCCTTCACTCTGCATCTCCACCACCTCTGGAAGAGTTCCCCAGAGGTTGGTTTTTCCTGCGGCAGACCACTCATCGGCATACTCTCCCATAGGGGAGGCGGGGGTGATGGGGTAGATTGCGATCACCTCATTGGTTTTATGGGCAATTCGCGCGACCGCCTCATTGCCATCCATCATTGCCATGATCTCTTCTCCTGACAGTTGTTGATTAGGTTTTGGTAGTTTTCGAAACGGGAGCGGGCGATGGCTCCTGACTTAACGGCTGCAGAGATGGCGCACCCCGGTTCATGCAGATGGTTGCAGTTACTGAAACGGCACTGGCCGGCGTAGAGTTGAAACTCAACGAACCCCCCCTGAATCGTCTCCTTATCAATATCCCATACCCCGAACTCACGAATTCCGGGAGAGTCGATCAGTGCTCCCCCTTCTGGTAGGGGGTAGAGAGTGGTGACGCTGGTGGTATGTCGACCGTGACCGCTGGCCTCGGAAAGCGCACCAATCATCACCTCCTGATGAGGAAGCAGGGCCTGGATGATGGAGGATTTTCCTCCTCCTGATGGCCCCACCAGAACAGTGACGGAATCCTGTAGCTGCTGTTGCAGCAGGGTGAGCCCATCCTCGGTCTGAGTGCTGACCCAGAGAAGAGGGGCGGCGGCGCTCTGGTAGGGGTGGAGTGATGACTGAAGCTTCTGATACTCGCTCTCAGATAGGAGATCCCTCTTGTTGATGAGCAGTATAGCAGGGAGTGAAATAGCCGCTGCGGCAACCAAAATACGGTCAATCTGAAGTAGGTCAATGCCCGGTTCAGAGGCGGTTACAATGATGATCTGATCAATGTTGGCAGCAATAGGTTTTCTACGCTGATTGAATGGATCGGGTCGGCTTAGCAGACTTTTTCGTTCGATAAGGGCGACGATGACCCCCTCTCTTTTACTGGTGGACTCCCAATAGACCTGATCACCCACCACCAGAGGGGGAAGTCTCTTGCGTTGGGAACAGTGGATCGGGGGGGGGAGAGGGGCTTTGCCCTCTCCAACTGGCTGCACAACCAGTCGATGGCCCCTGCGGCTGATAATCTGGCCGAGTTGCTGTGTGGTGGCTGTCGTCACGACCGACCCGACCAGCGTCTCACTCTTTGGTGTGATAGAAGGATTGGTTCATGTATTCCACGACATCAGCCTGATCCTCCGGGAACCAGTCAGCCCCTTTTCCGGTGACAGTAATACACATACTGACCTGGCGTTTAAGACCAAAAAAGTCATTAATGGTTCGATTCTCACGGGTGTAGACCTCTGTTCCGTGGCAGCCGAGGCAGTCGGTGTCATGTAGCTCCTGCCCATTCTCACTATCGGCCCAAGTGGTCATGGGAGTTGCTATCGCCAGCAGTAGTGTTAAATGCAGTGTGATTTTCATTTTGATCTCTCGCAATTGGGTAGTTGTATCACCATTGTAAAGTATTTACCGGACAGTGGGGTTGGAATGAGAGTTTTGAATCTATTGTGTTAGTATTTAGAACGTATCCATGTAATCGTTCGGGTTATTGTGCAGTTCGATGTCAGCAGGGCCATCGCGAGGGAGGAGCAGTGAGAGGCAATAGAGTGGTTCAATTACTTTTTTCGAGTGACAGAGTGTTCACTCCGTGGTGTGGTACCGTGGCCGTCCTGCTGATGCTCTGGGGAGGGGCCTCTATGGCGCAAGCAGCGGCAGTCCAGACTGAAACTCTAATCCTCTCTGGCTCTACCACGGTACAAAAAAGGCTTCTGGAGCCTACCCAGCAGCTGCTCCTGGAGCAGGCCGGTATTCGACTGAAAATCAAGGGGGTCGGTAGTGGCTCTGGCTTCAAACAGTTGATGAAGGGAGAGGTTAAGGGATCGATTGCATCCAGCCCTCTACAGTGGCTGTTAGAGCGGAATGAGCTCGCTGATGATGGTACCTACCGGGAGCATATACTGACCGAGGATGTTATTGTCCCGATTATTCATCCTACCAACCCCGTTCAACGGTTGAGCTGGGAGGAGCTGGCGGCGATCCATAATGGAGAGATCACTAACTGGAAAGAGGTTGGTGGTGCTGATCAGAAAATCACCGTTATCACCTCACACAATGAGTCGGCAACACGAGCGGTATTCAGAGCGCTGGTGATGAAAGGGACACGTTATGTACGTGGCGCAAGAAAGGTAAAGACCACTCGGCGAGAGGTGAATCTGGTAGAGCGTATCAAGGGGGGGGTCGGTGCGGTTTCAGAGGGGTTTGTCCTCTCCAGTTCGGGAAAAGTCAAGGTGGTTGAGAGCGAAAGAATAGCCCGTCCGCTCTCTATTATTACCAAAGGTGAGGCTGATCCAACGCTTCAGCTAGTGATCGATTTTCTGCGCAGTGATTCAGCCATTCAGCGGTTTAAGTGAGCGTGCTTGATTCACAGGCTTATTTTGTTACAGTTGGAAGCTGAATATGTCCAACCCCCCCTATCTATTTTCACTTAACCGCAAACTGGTTACCGTACTGCTGCTGATCGGTCTGCTGCCTGCGGCACTGGTGGGCTATTTTTCCGCCTATATGGCCGGTAATGTGGTTGAGCAGCAGATGATCAATCAGCTGGAGAGTGTGAAGGGGGCAAGAAAACGGGCGATTGAAAAACTGCTCTTTGATACAGAGAGCCATCTGAATGTGCTCAGTAGCACCCTGAAGATGATGGTCCAGAGCGCCTTTCATCAGTTAGAGTCGTTGGCCACTGCCAAGAGAGATAAAATTGAGCAGCGGTTTGGTGCCTTGCGTCATCAGTTGGAAATAGAGGCTCGGGAGATAGAGGCTCGGAATGGGGCGCTACTCCCCCTTCTGGGTCAGCTAACGGCTCTCGCCTCTTTGAGAGATGGTGCGGTAGAACGTCAGGTGGTGGTGGCAGAGCAGGTAAGACGCCAGGTTGCGCCTCTGCTGGAGCGTCTGGCGCTGGAAAAGGGTTGGGAAGATCTCTATCTGATTAGCGCAGAGGGGACGATTGTCTATTCTACTCGGCGAGGGGGAGAGCTGGGGCTCTCCATTCCCCGGGATTTGTCGGCAAATTCGGGGTTGAGGGTATTGTTCAATAGCCGTAATCAGGGGGGAGATTCGGGAGATGTGGGGGACTTTAGCCACTATCCGTTTGCGGAACAACCCTTGGCCGCCCTGATGACCCCCCTGCTCAACAGGGAGGGGAAGGTTGCCGGGTATATGGCCGCTATGTACGCTGACCAGTTGTTGGATAACCTTATCGTAGGGCACCAATGGAGCGGGGTGCCGGGGGAGATTTTCCTGTTGGGGGAGCGAGAGGGAGTCCTCCTTTACCATAGCGGCCCCTCGTTGGGGCAGAGCCTTTTCAGATCCACACTCAGCAACGAGTTAAAAAACCATATCCTTTCTGGGGGAAAAGATACGGAGCTTTATGTGGGTAGCGGAGGGCACGTATGGGTCATCAGCCACACTCCACTCCGGGTTGAGGGGGTAGCGTGGTTTATCACTACGGTGATGGAGATCTCAGCGGTTATTGCACCAAGGCTGGGGGGGGAGTCCGGTGGTGATGACTACCTGACCCAGGTCATTACCCAATATGGGTACGATGATATGATGATGGTTGACCCGAATGGAGATGTCTTCTACAGCGCCAATCAGGGCGAGGAGTATCTGAGTAATATATTCCAGGGGGTGTTTGAGGGTTCCCATCTTGCAGAGTTGGTGCAGAAGGTTCAACAGACGTTGAATTATGCGATTTCAGATTTTTCCCCGTATGTTGGACATGGACTTCAACCGGCAGCCTTTGCCGCGATCCCGGTAGAGATTGTCCATCGTGGTGATGATTACAGACGCTCTTTCGTCATCGTGTTGGAGTTGTCGTTGGATCTGATCAATGAGGTGATGATTGCCCGAACCGGGATGGGCGAGTCGGGGGAGTCCTATCTGGTGGGGGAGGATCTGCTGTTGCGCTCCGATGCCTTTAACGGAGAGGGGGACTTTACCGTTAGCAGCTCATTTGAGACGCCACAGAGCCGTTCAATCAACACTATTCCGGCACAGCGGGCCGTTGCGGGTGAGCATGGAGCGATGTTTACCTCCAGTTATGATGGTCGTTCCGTGATCTCCTCATTTGAGGCCATTGATCTGGAGTCGTTCCACTGGGGGCTTCTGGTAGAGGTGGCGGAGGATGAGGCGTTACAGGTGGTGAGCGAGCTGAACAGACTCTCGCTGATTGTGCTGACTGTAGTTGCTGTGCTGATTATTCTGCTGAGTCGTTGGATTGCCTCTGGCATCAGTAGACCCATTATCAAGACCTCGGATCTGATGAAGCGGGTAGCCGAGACAGGAGACTTTTCCGAACGGTTGCCGATACTTCAGCAGGATGAGATCGGTCAGATGGCAGAGAGTATGAACCGTCTGTTGATCCATTTACAGAGTGCTTTTTTCCGTTTGAAGACCGTCTATGATGCCTCCAATGAGGGGATTTTGATCGTCGCAAACGATGGCAGGGTGCTGGATGCGAACCGGCGCTTCTCTAAAATTTGGGAGTTGCCAGAACCTATTGTTGAACAGCATGCGGTCCAGGAGCTGATTCGGATGATGATGTCTAGACTCAAAGGATCACAGGAGTTTTTACGTACCACAGAGGCGACCATCGGGAGTGTAGAGAGTAAAGCCAGTGCCCTGTTGGCGTTTAACGATGGCAGGATGGTTACGTGTCACTCCCGTCCCCACTGGGTTCATGATCAGGTTGAGGGGAGGATCTGGAACTTCTACGATGTGACCGAGGAGTGGAGTGCCATCCATGCAAAAGATGATTTCCTCGCCTCGATGAGCCATGAGCTGCGTACCCCCCTGACAGCGATTATTGGGAATTGTGAGCTTCTCTCGGAGATGGAGACGGATCCGGATAAACGGCAGTTGATCCGGGCTATTGATGTATCGGGGCGGGGGCAGCTGGCCCTGGTGAACGATATTCTTGATCTCTCCAAGATTGAGTCTGGAAAATTTACCATTGATGAGAGCCCTTATGACCTCAATCTGCTGGTTCAAGACATACTGCAGATGTTCTCAACCCGGGTGGAGGATGCAGGGCTCTGGTTCGAGCTGGAACAGCCCCGAACCTTTCCTCACCCTCTGGTTGGTGACAAACATCGCATTGCCCAAGTGTTGATTAATCTGATTGGAAATGCGATCAAGTTTACCCAGCAGGGCCATATTACCCTGAAGGTCTGGAGAGCCGACACGCAGCTCTGCTTCAGTGTGGAAGATAGCGGTATCGGCATGAGTGCAGAAATTATCGGCAGGCTATTTCAGCGTTTTGAGCAGGCCGATAGCTCCACCTCTCGCCGTTTTGGTGGTAGTGGATTGGGGCTCTATATCTCTAAAGGGCTCACCGACCTGATGGGGGGGACGATTGAGGTAGAGAGCGAAGTGAAGGTAGGGTCGAAGTTCTTGCTGCGGCTGCCCTATACCGAGGGGGCTCCTGTGTTGAGCCAAGAGGATAAACAAGAGGGTGAAAAAGAGAAGCGGGGTGCCTCTCTCAAGGGAGCGATTCTGGTTGCGGAGGATACCCCAGAACTTCAGTTACTGGTGCGCCGTATCCTTGAGTCAATGGGGGTATCGGTAGCGGTTGCCGATAATGGAAAAGAGGCTGTTGAGCTGGCCACGGCACAATCTTTTGATCTGATTCTGATGGATATGCAGATGCCCGTGATGGATGGAATTGAGGCGACAAAAATGTTGCGCTCACAAGGTAGCTCAGTACCCATCGTGGCACTTACCGCGAATGTCATGCAGAAACATCAGGATGCCTTCAATGAGGCGGGCTGTAATGGTTTCCTCTCAAAGCCCATTGACCGGCAGGCGTTGCGGCAGATGATCAGCCCATACTTGAGAGCACAATAATCCTAAAATCCTCAGTTGACCGCTTGAAATAAGAATAACATATTGCAATGACAAGCTTTTTCCAAAATATCCAGCTCACCCAGCGAGTGAAGAGCGCTACAGGCCAGATTGCACGCACAGGCGCACGCATTACTGCGTTACAACTCCTTGCAATAGCTGACTATTCCGCGTCGTTGTGCCTTGTCCTGCG
>JABHIC010000069.1 GCA_018671205.1 Gammaproteobacteria bacterium | reverse complement strand
TATCAAGGTCAACACAGACCCCCAAGCTGAGGTGCTACCCATCATCAATGCCGACGTCTCTCTTGAGGCGACAGTGCTGCTCTGGAATTACCTACACAAGCACAGAGCCGCATCTGGTGAATTGGAACAATTTGTCTCAGCCATAGAAACGGCTATCCACCAGGTGACGGGCGTAAAAATCTCCTCAACGGTTGAGGAGACTAAAGATCGTCAGATCCCCAAAAAGAAGGTTCCACTGCATGTGGCGATTGCCGATTTACCTGTCGGGCACCGCAGGATTCTGCGTTACCTGGCCGATAAAAAGTGGCTCACCACGTCGAAATGTGCCGAGGTGCTGGTGTTACAGCATCTGCCGACGAAGCTGAGTGAGGTTCGTCAGGCCACAGGGATTGAATGCAACAAAGTGCGGATGGAGAGCCGGTTCATACGGTATACGCTTGATGCGCAAGATCTGACGGCGGGTCGTGAAGCATTTGCTCTGATTGATGGAGGTGCAACATGAGTCAGATTATTAACAGCAAAATCCTCTATCGCGTGAAGCAGAATTACGAACACATCCTCCCGTACTGCCGAATGAAGGATAGCGCGGGTGACTACCACATACTGAATCGCCGATATATCCCTGTTGCAAAACTCGCTAATTCCAAGATGGAGCTGCTACCCATTAATGGTACCGAGCGCCGCTCTACGGATGGGCCTCACTGGGTGCAAAACGTACAGGATAAATCGTACTATTTCGGCGGGGGTTTCGGTACAGCTATCAAGCATTGGCAGGACAATCCGGAACGCCTGCTGCAGGTGTATGGAATCGCGTTTGATTATCGTGAGATTGTTACCAACGACGACCTGGTGCAGCGTAAACCATGGCCACCATTGGGGGATGAGACGATTGAGCGCATTCAGCAGTGGGTCATGGATAATCACGATCGCATTAAGAAGGTTGAGCGTGCAGCAAGAAAAGCACGGTTTGGGGGATATGCCCGATGAGTGACGCAATCACAATCTTGACCAGCACCACCCCGCGAGGGGTGGTTTGTAAGGGACGACCTTATGCAAAAGTGTGGAGGGGTAGTAAGCAAATTCACCCCAAGAACCCTTATTTTAACCGTGTGGAGTCGGTGAAACTTGAGAGCATTCATGATCTGGCTACTACCCTACCGGGTCTGGGGAACACCCCAGAAAACTGCGTTATTCGTGGACAAATCAAGCATGGAATTGATGCCCCATGCCGACGGATGAACACCAACTTTGAGGACACGGGGCATCACTGGGTTTGCTTTGATCTGGACACTCTGCCAGATGAAATGACCCCTGAGGCTGCGGTAGTACATGCGCTACCGGATGAATTCCACCTAGCGTCGTTCTACTGGCAGTACAGCGGCTCTCAGGGTCTCAAGGGCGGTACCCGGCTGCACATATGGTTCTGGTTGGACAAGCCTCACAACTGCGCTGACTTGAACCGGTGGTGGCAGTCGCACGGGGGCAAAGATGGGCTCCCAGTTGACCCGGTAACATTAACTCGTGTTGTGCAGCCGCACTACACTGCAAATCCGATCTTGCTTGATACACCAGACCCTGTTGAGACGCGCTCAGGCTTCGTTCATGGATTTTGGGATGAGGTGCCGCTTAAGCTAGGTAAACACCCTGTAAACGCCACACAGCGCCACTCAGGAGACTCTACAGTACCGCCTATTGATAAAGAAGAGTGGGAGCAGCGACAAAGCGGTGTTATCGGTCAATTTAACCTTACCGTGCCGGTAACGGAGGTGTTGGAGGATTACGGTTATCTCAATATCGGCAATCGTTACCTACATCCTGCATCAACCAGCGGTCTACCGGGCTGTGTGATTAATAGTGCGACGCACGCCTACGCATTCAGCGGGGGAGACCCATTAAGCGCGCAAGGGGTAGACCGGGAAACTGGTGAGGTGATGACCCGCAACCACGATGCTTTTGATTGCTTCAGAATCCTGTTTCACGAAGCTGATCAGAAACGCGCTATCGCCGCAGCAGTGCGTGTGCTCAAAGAGCGTGCCCCAGGCGCACTGGAACAGGCGCGGACTGAACTTGTGAAGCGTGAGTTTGAGGAGGTACCCAATGCTGCATGAG
>JABHIC010000068.1 GCA_018671205.1 Gammaproteobacteria bacterium | reverse complement strand
ATTGATTCCTTCGATCCTGTCAGTTGTAATGGTGGAGTAGATGGCTCGGCTCAGGTTACAGCCGCCGGGGGAACACCAAACTATTCTTTCTCCTGGATAGGAGCTTCATCGGGATATACCTCCACGGAGGAAGATCCAACAGGAATGCCTGCTGATGTGTATACCCTGAGCCTTGCGGATGACCATTCCTGTTCAAGTGTCTTTAGCGATGTGCTGACCATCACCGAACCTGAAGCTATAGACCTCACTGTGGATTTTTCAAGCGATGTCTCATGCTTTGGAGGCAGCAACGGTGTTGTCCAGGTAACAGCCACCGGCGGTACCCCTCCATACACCTTTTCATGGGTTGGTGTTGTAACGGGATTTCTTTCAAATGAGGAGGATCCTGTCAATCTGCCCCCCGACACCTATCACCTGGTGATAATGGACGCCAACATATGTGCCTCAGGCTTTTGGAACATAGTTACCATCGATCAACCCCCCCAGCTGACTCTGACAACCGACCTGGTAACCCATGTGGATTGTAGTGGAGACGCAAGCGGAGCCATTGACATCACACCCTTCGGTGGCACGCCTGCATACAGCTTTGTTTGGACCGGTCCTGGTGGCTTCACATCCGCAAGCGAGGATATTTCCGGACTGGCAACTGGCACTTACAGCCTGACCCTTACTGATGCCCTGGGATGTACCAGGGATTATCCAGGCCTTGCCACTATTAATGTAAACTCGGCCATCGAAGCTTCCTTTGTAATTACGGACCAGAACTGCGGAGAACCCGTCCCCAGTAACGATGGCGCCATCGATGCAAGCATCACGGGAGGGACCGCCGGCTATTCCTTTTTATGGAGCGGACCCAACGGATTCACTGCGACCACCGAGGATATCTCCTTACTTGAACCCGGCTCCTATATGCTGGAAGTAAGCGATGGCCTTGGCTGTACACAACCCATGGATCCCGCGGTGGTGGGTACTCCCCCCATACTTACAGCCACAAGCACCTCTGTGGATATTGACTGCTTTGGAGCAGGAAACGGTTCCATCGATCTGACAGCAGTGGGGGGTACAGCCCCCTATGGTTTTGCATGGACCGGACCGTTCGGATATACAGCAAACACCGAAGATATCACAAACCTGGAGGCAGGGGCCTACAGTGTCACCATCACTGATCTTAACGGATGCCCGGTTCCTTTTGCTGATATTAATACCATCAATGAAACGGTCCAGCTCCTGACCCCGGCGGTGAGAACTGATATTTCCTGCGGAGGACTCAGCGATGGAGCCATTGATATAACAGTGAGTGGCGGGACTCTTCCCTATGTCTTTGCCTGGTCTGGTCCCGCGGGCTTTACTGCAACAACAGAGGACCTAAGCGGACTGGAAGCCGGTGCATATAGTCTGATCATTACCGATGGCAACGATTGTGTATATAACTTCCCAGGCCTGGAAACCATCATTGAACCTTCCTCTGTGTTAGCCAGCTATTTGTCCCATGTGGATGTGCTGTGCCATGGAAATGCCAGTGGCTCCATTGAGATTGATGTAAGCGGAGGGCAGGGGCCTTACCTTTTTGACTGGACCAACAGTTCGGGGACCATCGTTTCAGATCTGGAGGATCCTGCAGGACTACCAGCAAGTACCTATTCACTGCTTGTCACCGATGACAATGGCTGTGTATTCTCCTTCGCTGATCTGGCAGTTATTACAGAACCTCCCCTGCTGGAAGCCAATCTGACTAAAACAGATATTAGCTGCTTCGATGATGGAAACGGCAGCATTACTGTGACGGCAACAGGAGGCTCCGGATCCTATGTTTATTCCAGCGATGGCTCCACCTACCAGGCAGGAGATACCTTTGCGCCGCTTATCCCCGGACACTATACCATTTGGACCCGAGATGACAATGCCTGCGTGACTACTGATACCATCATCATCCTGGAACCTGAGGAGATCCTGATCCCGGAAGAGATTGCCAGCTACCTGTGCCATGGAGCTCTGCAGGGTGAGATCTCAATCAATGGGGT
>JABHIC010000067.1 GCA_018671205.1 Gammaproteobacteria bacterium | reverse complement strand
TGGCTCAACCACCTCAACCCGGAGGCACTACGCTATTACTATGCGGCCAAGCTGGGTCACGGTATTGAGGATCTGGATCTCAACCTGGATGACTTCCGTCTCCGGGTCAATGCCGACCTGGTCGGTAAGGTGATCAACATCGCCAGCCGTTGTGCCGGTTTCATCAGCAAACGGTTTGCAGGCAAACTGGCCGATTCGATTGCGGAACCCGAACTCTACCAACAGTTTGTTGCTCAGGGCAGTGCCATTGCCCAACACTATGAGTCACGGGACTTTGGTCGGGCCATCCGTGAGATTATGGCTCTGGCCGATCAGGCCAACCGCTATATCGATGAGAAGAAGCCGTGGGTGCTGGCCAAAGAGGCGGGGAAAGAGCAGCAGGTGCAGGATGCCTGCAGTATGGGGCTCAACCTCTTTCGGGTACTGATGACCTATCTCAAACCGGTACTGCCACAAATGTCAGTGGCCACAGAGCAGTTCCTCAACGCCGGCCCACTGAGTTGGGCGGCGCTGCAAGAGCCACTCGAGTCCACCACCATCCACCCCTTCACCCCGCTGATGCAGCGGGTCGATGAGAAGGCCATTGCGGCACTGCTGGAGGCCTCCAGTGACTCACTTGTGCAAACAGAGAAGAGCCCAAAGAAGAGCCCGGAGAAGAGCAGAGCCGCAAAAAAATCGGAGCCCGGCACAATAGAACCGATAGCAAAGGAGATCCAGTTTGATGATTTTGCCAAACTGGATCTGCGCATTGCCCGTATTGAGCAGGCCAGCGCTGTGGAGGGGGCCGACAAACTGCTCCAGCTCACCCTCGATCTGGGGGGAGAGAAACGCAACGTCTTTGCCGGAATCAAATCGGCCTATGATCCCGCCGATCTGGTGGGAAAACTGACCGTGATGGTGGCCAACCTTGCGCCACGAAAAATGCGCTTTGGGGTCTCGGAAGGGATGGTACTGGCTGCCGGGCCGGGAGGAGACGAACTCTATATTCTCGAGCCCCACTCAGGAGCAGAAGCGGGGATGCGGGTTAAATAGTCGTCATGAGTGAGATCGCCCTCATCCTTGTCAGCACCATACTGGTCAACAATTTTGTGCTGGTAAAATTTCTGGGGCTCTGCCCCTTTATGGGGGTCTCACGCAAACTGGAGACCGCCATCGGGATGGGGTTTGCGACCACCTTTGTCCTCACCCTCTCTGCCTCGCTCAGCTATCTGGTCAATGAGTATCTATTGATACCACTCGATTTGGAGTACCTGCGCACCATCGCCTTTATCCTGGTGATCGCCGCGATAGTGAACTTCACCGAGATGTTTGTCCACAAGACCAGCCCGATGCTCTATCAGGTACTGGGCATCTTTCTACCATTGATCACCACCAACTGTGCCGTTCTCGGTGTCGCCCTGCTCAATACCCGTGAACAGCACAGTTTCATTGAGTCTGCGGCCTTCGGGTTCGGGGCTGCCGTCGGCTTCTCACTGGTTCTGGTCGCCTTTGCTGCCATTCGGGAACGGATTGCCGCTGCCGATGTACCGGAGCCCTTTCAGGGGGCCTCCATCGCAATGATTACCGCCGGGCTGCTCTCTATCGCCTTTATGGGATTTACCGGGCTGGTTCATGTTTAGTGCAATGGTGGCAATGGGGTTAATGGCTGCCAGTTTTGGGGCACTATTGGGGTATGCCTCCATCCGTTACCGGGTTGAGGGTGATCCGGTGGTGGAGCAGATTGACCAACTACTGCCCCAGACCCAGTGCGGTCAGTGTGGTTACCCCGGCTGTCACCCCTACGCCGAGGCGATCGCCAATGAGGGGGTCGAGATCAACCTCTGCCCCCCCGGCGGAGAGGCGGTGATGGTTGCCCTCTCCGACCTGCTTGACCGTGAGCCGGTCGCTCTGGAGCAGGAGCAACGCCTTCCCGCCCTGGCCCTTATTGATGAACAGAGCTGTATCGGCTGCACCCTCTGTATTCAGGCCTGCCCGGTGGATGCCATTCTTGGTGCCGCCAAACAGATGCACACCGTTCTAAAAAAGGAGTGCACCGGCTGTGAACTCTGTCTCCCCCCCTGCCCGGTAGACTGCATCATCATGGTACCCATTGAGCCCACCCTCAGCAGCTGGATCTGGCCAGAACCCGGCTCAACCAGAGCCTATCCGACCGCTGATAGCTCATCCGCCGGTAATCAGACCGCTGGAAATCAAACATGAGCCGCCCACTGCAGACCTTTCATGGCGGCATCCACCCCGAACAACAGAAGGGGCAGACCCGGGCCGTGCCACTACAGCCCTACCCCCACCCAGGTGGCGAACTGGTTATCCCGCTCAACCAGGGGATCGGTAGCGCAAACCGTGCGGTGGTAGCGGTGGGCGATACGGTCAGGGCGGGACAACGGTTAAGCGAATGTTTCACCCCACTCAGTGTACCCATTCATGCCCCCTACGATGGAACCGTAACCGCCATTGAACGACGTCCCCTGACCCACCCCTCAGGGATCTCCTGCCTGTCGGTGGTCATTGTCCCGGATGATGACACTTCACCCCCTGCCCCGACAACGGATCTCCCCGCCTCAACCTCCTCTGCCAGCCTGGATGCCCTGCTCGCAACCCTCTCTACCGAGACACTCATCGAGCGCATCCGTATGGGGGGCATTATCGGCCTCGGCGGTGCCGGTTTCCCCACCGCCACCAAAATTCGTAAGGGTGAGGCCCAAAACATCGAGACCCTGATCATCAATGGAATGGAGTGTGAGCCCTACATCACCTGTGATGACAGGCTGATGCAGGACCATTCGGATGAGATCATCCGTGGCATTGAGGTACTCAACCAGCTGCTCAAACCGACAGAGATCCTGCTCGGAATCGAGGACAACAAACCAGAGGCCATTGCCGCCATGCAGCGGGCAGCCACCGCCTCCAGTGCCCGGATAGAGGTGGTCAGCTGCCCCACCTGCTACCCATCGGGGGGAGAGAAGCAGCTCATCCAGATTCTTACCGGAAAAGAGGTTCCCAGTGGGGGGTTTCCCCACCAGCTGGCGATCCTCTGCCAGAATGTCGCTACTGTCTACGCCATCTACCATGCGATAGAGGAGCGACCACTGACCCAACGTAGCGTGACCATCAGCGGTGATGGGGTAGCGCAGCCCGGCAACTTCCATGTCGCCATTGGTACCCCGATCCGTCCACTACTGGAGTCCTGTGGTCTTACCGATCAACCGGTCAGTGTGACCGTGGGTGGCCCGATGATGGGGTTCCCGCTTAAAAACCTGGAGAGCTCAATCACCAAAACCGTCAACTGTCTGATTGTCAATAAGAGCGCTACCTCCCCCTCTCAGAACAGCCCGCTCAACTGTATCCGTTGTGCCGCCTGCAGTGATGCCTGCCCGGTCTCCCTGCTGCCTCAGCAGCTCTACTGGGCCACCCAGGCGCGAAACTTTGATGAGGCTCAGTCACTCCATCTGTTTGACTGCATTGAGTGTGGCTGCTGCAGCTACGTCTGCCCCAGTTACCTCCCCCTGGTGGACTACTACCGACACGCCAAGGGGACAGTGAGGAACCAGCAGAGAGAGCAGGTAAAGGCCGACCATGCGCGCAATCGGCATGAGTTTCGGGATGCCCGTCTCCAGCGGGAGAAAGAGGAGAAGGCGAAAAAACTGGCGGCAAAAAAAGCGGCGCTCAAGGCAAAAAAAGCCAATGAGTCCAGAGCGCAGCATGAGAGCAGCGCGGTAGAGGCCGATAAAAAGGCCACCATCCAGGCCGCCATTGATCGTGCCAAGGCCAGGAAGGCCGCACTATGAACCGCTTTAGTCATTCGTTCTTTCATAGTGACATCGGATGTTTTACAACGTGTTCCGTAGATATTATGAAGGATTTTATGAGACATATAACACAGCAGGATGCCAATGCAAGCCATCCCGCATAACCGCAACACAACCTCCCGTGAGATGGGCATGGTGATTCTTGCCCTGCTCCCTGGACTGGTCGCACTGAGCTGGATCTTTGGCCCGGGAGTCTGGCTCCATATCGCCATTATGGTTCCGGCTGCCCTCCTCGCAGAGTCGGCCATTCTACTGCTACGGGGACGCTCACCATTCACCGCCCTGAAGGATCTCAGCGCGCTCCTCACGGCACTGCTCCTCGCCGCTGCCCTACCCCCGCTACTCCCCTGGTGGATGGCTGTTTTAGGGGTTCTGTTTGCCATTATCCTCGCCAAACAGCTCTATGGAGGGCTGGGACAGAATCCATTTAACCCCGCCATGGTGGGGTATGTCATTCTACTGATCTCCTTTCCTCTGGAGATGACCCGCTGGTTACCCCCAACCGGCCTGGATGGCACCACCCTCAGCATGGGGCAGAGTCTGCAGATCATTCTCGGCAACAGTGATCTCCTCACCCTCGATGCGCTGACCTCGGCAACCCCTCTGGATACGATGCGTACCCAGATCTCCCAGGGGCATACCATTCAGGAGGGGCTGTTACAGCTGGATAGTGGACTACTGGCCGGGGCGGGCTGGGAGTGGATCAACCTCGCCTTTCTTGCCGGGGGGCTCCTGCTACTACTGAGAGGCACCATCTCCTGGCAGATTCCACTCAGCATGATTCTGGCTCTGACACTCACTGCGCTGCTCTTCAACATCATCGACCCGGCCCAATTCAATACCCCGCTCTACCACCTGCTCAGTGGTGGCATCATGCTGGGGGCCTTCTTTATTGCCACCGACCCCGTGACCGCCAGCACCACCCCACTGGGACGCATCTGGTTTGGTGCCGGGATTGGCGTACTGGTCTACATTATCCGCACCTGGGGGGGCTACCCGGATGCGGTCGCCTTCAGTGTACTGCTGATGAATATGTTTGCCCCACTGATTGACTACTTCACCCAACCAAGCATCTATGGTGCGGTTAAGCAGAAACCCTCCGCACGGAGTAAGCAGCCATGAGCACCTCACAGACGGTGCTACGCAGTGCGGCACTCTTGGCGCTGTTCGCCTTTCTGGGTACCGCACTGGTTGCCGCCACCTATCAGGGCACCCGGGATCAGATCAGGGAAAATGAGCGCCTTGCCCTGCTCAATTCACTGCGCCAACTGGTACCAGAGAGCGACTACGACAACAACCTGCTAGAGGAGCGCATCACCCTGCCGGCTCATCCTCTGCTGGGCAGTGACGAAGAGCGCTTCGCCTACCTTGCCAAACTTCACGGGCAGGTCCATACCGTGCTGCTGGAGGTCTCCTCTCGCGAGGGGTATACCGGCACCATCAATCTGCTGGTGGCCATCCATAAAAGTGGTGAGGTGGCAGGGGTGCGTACCCTCAGCCATGCGGAGACCCCCGGACTGGGTGACCTGATTGAGATCAAGAAGAGCGAGTGGATTCTCGGCTTCAACGGCCACTCCCTCGACAATCTCACCCGCCAGCAGTGGCAGGTAAAGCGGGATGGCGGTACTTTTGATCAGTTTACCGGAGCCACCATCACCCCCCGGGCCGTCGTCAAGGCGGTCTACCGTGCACTGCGCTACTTTAATCAACAGCGGGATAAACTACTACTCAAACCCACCCCCTCTAACAAGCCCCCCTCTAAACAGCATCCGGAAGAGAATCGGGAGAAGCGTGATGAGCAGTAAAACCCCAGCCAGCGATTACCGAAAACTGATCCACAACGGGCTCTGGACCAATAATGCCGGGCTGGTACAGCTACTGGGGCTCTGTCCACTGCTCGCGGTCACCACAACGACCATCAATGGCCTTGGGCTGGGGCTGGCAACCACCCTCACCCTGATCATCTCCAATCTGATGGTCTCCTCAATCCGTAACGTGGTGACCCCGGAGATCCGTATCCCGGTCTTCGTGTTGATCATTGCCTGTACGGTAACCGGGATCGAGCTGGCGATGAACGCCTGGTTCCATGAGCTCTTTCTGATCCTGGGGATCTTCATCCCACTGATCGTCACCAACTGCGCCATTATTGGCCGTGCCGAATCCTTTGCCAGCCGCAACGGGCTACTCCCCTCACTGCTGGATGCCATCAGTATGGGGGTCGGTTTCACCCTGCTGCTGATGCTGCTGGGAGGGGTACGGGAGATCTTTGGCTTCGGCACCCTGCTGGCACAATCGACACTGATGTTTGGGGAGGGTGCCGAATGGATGACCCTGACCCTGATCGATGAGTACCGGGGCTTTCTTTTGGCAATACTCCCTCCAGGTGCCTTTATCGGTCTGGGGCTCATTATTGCGGCCAAAAACCGGATCGACCAGAGCGCCGCTGCCCCATCTGGCGAGGAAATCCTCCACCATTAACCGCCCAAGCAATGAACAAAACAATACGAGAAGAGATCTTTGCGCGCCTTGCGGAGGCATTCCCGGAGCCCACCACCGAACTCAACTATAGCTCCCCCTTTGAGCTGTTGACCGCTGTACTGCTCTCCGCACAGGCCACCGACATCGGGGTCAACAAGGCGACTGCAACGCTCTTTCCTCTGGCCAATACCCCGCAACAGATTCTGGCACTGGGGGAGGCGGGGGTTAAGTCACACATCAAGAGCATCGGCCTGTTCAACAGCAAGGCGAAACATCTGTTACAGACCGCAAAAATCCTCCACGAACAGTACAACGATGAGGTACCTGACCAGCGAGAGGCACTGGAGTCCCTGCCCGGTGTGGGACGAAAAACGGCCAATGTGGTCCTCAACACCGCCTTCGGACAGCCCACCATTGCGGTCGATACCCACATCTTTCGGGTCTCCAACCGTACCAGAATTGCCCCCGGAAAAGATGTACTGGAGGTTGAGATGAGGCTGCTGCGCAGGGTCCCCAAGCGCTACCTGCAGGATGCCCACCACCTGCTGATTCTTCATGGACGTTACACCTGTGTCGCCCGCAAACCCCGTTGCGAGGCGTGCTCAATCGTGGCGCTCTGTGAGTATCGGGAGAAGCGTCTCGGATGATTCTAAGATGATCTTTACGCAGAACCGGGAAGAGATCCGCCGCTTCTACCTACAGAGCTGGGAGAAGCAGCAGCAGGGCCGTCCACTGGAGCCACTGGAGGCACAGATTGTGGATATCATTGTCGCCCACCCGGAGTACCACCCGCTGCTGAATGGCGGAGAGGATGGGCTGGAGCGGGAGTGGACCCCGGAGATGGGGGAGAGCAACCCCTTCCTTCACATGGGGATGCATCTGGCGATTCGTGAACAGCTCTCGACGGATCGCCCTCCCGGTATCCGTGCCGCTACCCAGCGGTTGCTGAAACAGATCGGGGATGGGCATGCCACCGAGCACCAGATGATGGAGTGTCTGGGTGAGGCGCTGTGGAAGGGACAGCGGGCAGGGACAACAGCGGATGAACAGGCCTATCTACGCTGCGTCAAAAAGTTAGGGAACTAAGCCTCTACTCCGCCCCCTTCTCCAGTCGGCGCACCGTAAACATCCCCTCATTCAGGGGTTGCCCATAACGGACAGCCGAGTAACGTATCACGGTTTTATGGACCATTTTTTTACCCTGTTTGGTGGTCATCGTGGTCTCTATCGGGGTCCAGATACCATCGATCTGCTCCAGCTTTTTGATATCGAGATAACGTAAGCGCCCCCTCTTCTCCAGCCAGCGTACCGCACGCACCACCACCAGATTATCCTTGCGCACAAATAGCACTGACTTCTTGTAGCCGCTCTCTTCCACCACCTCCTGACTGCGGGGAAGAGCCTCGATCTGCCACACCCCATGTCCCCGTACCTGGCTCTCTTTCATCAGGGTAAAGGTGTAGTCATCCAGGTCGGGATCACTCATATCCGAGTAGTTGAAGTCCGACCCCATAAAGCTGCCGCTCTTGTCATCATTGGCAATACGTTTGCTCTTCTTCAGTGCCGGTAGATAGAGCCACTGATCATCATCCCTGCCGGAGGCATCATAATCATAGGTGAGAAATCCGCTATCTCTAACATCCGGGGGGGAGAGAAAAAAGAGCAGACTATAGCTATCTGCGCCCCGATCCTGAGACCAGCGCCGCATCGTGCGTATCCGCTCTTTGCCACGTTTATCCACCAACCGCATCTCCATCTCCATCAGCGCATTGTCTCCATCATCCCGCGCGTTGACCCGGTCCATGATCTCTCTACCGCTGGGAGCCGCCGTGGCGACACTACTTGCGAGTAGTGATAACAACAGGGGCACTCCCCACTGCACTGTTCTCTTCATTTTTTTCTCTCCGTTGTTGGCTTGGAAACTTCTAGGGTATCTCTGGATTTACCCAGTTTTCTAAACAGGGTTGAGGGGTTGATTCCCAGCACTGCCGCAGCACGGGTACGGTTGCCACCCAGCCGTTGCAGCGTCTTCTCAATCCAGAACTGTTCAACCTCATCCAGCGTTGCCTCCTCTGTCAGCTCAGAGAGCGGAGCGGATTGGCTACGCGGTTGTAGCGTCCACTCTACTATTTTTTCACCCTCCCCCACGGTTAGCAGCTGCTGGTGAAGCTGCTGACGGAGCTGTGCCAGATTACCGGGCCAACCATACTGCCGTAGCTGCTTGAGTAGTGGCGCCTCCAGTGGTACCGCCTTACAGCCCCAGCGCTCTGCGGCCTCCGCCATCCACTGTTCAATAAGCAGAGGAATATCCTCCTCCCGCTCTCGCAAAGGGGGAACCACAACCATCGCAGGGAAGGCGTGATAGAGGCCCAACGGAAAGCGGGGATCTGCGGTATCTGCAGAGGTTACCGTTGCAAACACCCCGCCCCCCCGCTCCCGCTGTAACATCAGGATACGCGCCAGATCTCTCTCGGCAACCGCCTCAACCTGTTGCAGCAACAGGCTGACCGCGCCACTCCCCAGACTCAATATCTCCTCAACCTCCTCCAGCCGAAACGCCGCCCCATCTATCCGCAACAGCGCCTCTTCCCGGTGAGCCGACCAGCGGTGTACCCAACGAGCCAGAGTAGAGCGTCCACTGCCCGGCTCACCCAGCAACAGCAGCGGTTGTGGATGGCCGGAGAGCGCCTTGGCAACCCGCACAGAGTGCTGCATCGGCTCACTCTCTGCCACCAGTGGTTGCAGGGGCTCTATCTCTGTCTGTAGATGGGCATGACGCTGCTGTAGACGCTGCCGTTGCGACAGGGTCTCGCGCAGACGCTGCAACAGCGCCCGCCCCACCGAGAGCTCAAAGGGCTTCTCCAGCAGATCAAAGACCCCCAGATGGAACGCCTCAATCGTGTTTTCCACCGTGGCATACCCAGTGATCATCACCAGTGGCAGCTCTGGCCTCTGGCTACGGGTATAGCGGATCAGATCCAGACCATTGCGTCCCGGCATACGGTAATCGGTGAATACCGCATCCACCCCCCCTTTCTCGATTCGGGCCACCCCATCATCCCCATTCTCGGCAATCTCAATCTCATACCCCTCTGACTCGGCAATATCGGCCAGAAACCAGGCCATTGTCGGCTCATCATCGACAATCAACAGTCTCCATTTTTGCTCATCCACCCGCGCCATCTCCCTCTCGCATCTCCAGCCCCCCTACAACAGAGCCGCAACGGCCTCACCAAGGTGACACTGTACCACCGGTTTATGTAACACCGTCTGAATTCCACTCTCTCTCAACCGTGACTCACTGGTTGACAACTCTACTCCGGTCAACAGAATCAGCGGAGTCTTGTGACCCAGTGCCTGGATCTCCCCTCCCAGCTCCACCCCATTCATCCCCGGCATACTGAAATCAGAGACCACCAGATCATGCGGGCTCTGCCTATATCGATGAAGCGCATCCTGCCCACTTAATGCGGTCTCTACCTGATAGCCCGCCTGCTCCAGCATCTCCTGTCCTACCGCAACCACAGCCGGGGCATCATCGACCAGCAGAATACGCTGTTCACGCCCCCCCTGTGGCACCGCAAGGGGGATCACCTCCGCACCTCTCTGCAGAGGTTCCATCGGCAGTGTCAGGGTCACCACACTACCCACGCCGCGCTGGCTCTCAATCTTGATGGTTCCCTTACAACGCTCCACAATCGCCAGTACCAGCGCAAGTCCCATACCGCTTCCCTGACCCACCTCACGGGTGGTAAAGAAGGGGTCAAAAGCCTGTTCCATGATCGATGGCTCCATCCCATCCCCATTATCATGCACCTCCAGACGGCAACTGCCCAGCAACGCCGTCACCACCACCTTGATCTCACCCCCACCCTCACCAATCGCCTGTAGACTATTGCTACAGAGGTTGAGTAGCACCTGGTAGAGCTCTGTTGCCCCGATCCTCACCCCCTCCAGAGAGGGGTCAATCTGCTGCTCCAGATGGATAGGGTCCGGTAGTGTCGCCTGAACCATCTTCAGGACACTTTTCACCAGTGGAAAGAGGGCAATCGGCTGGTCGGGCAGGTTGGCATCCTTACGGCTGAAATCGAGAATCTGCCGCACCAGCTCTGCCCCCCGTGCCGCACTCTGACGCACCAGAGTCAGGCGCTCATAATCACGTGACTGGGGGTCGGTCTGTCCCAGCAGCAGGTCAGAAAAACCGAGTATCGGTTGCAACAAATTATTGAACTCATGGGCAATTCCACTGGCCAGAACACCAATGGAGGCCATCTTCTGGGCATGATGCTGTGCCCGCTCCTGTTTCAACCGCTCCAGCTCACGTTCGCGCTCACGGGACTGACGATGGACCTCGATAAAGCGGCAGAGAGAGCGAATACGGAGGATAAACAGCGGCTGTGGGTCCTCCTTATAGAGCACATCCACGGCCCCCGACTCCAGAGAGACCTGCTCTACCCCATTGCGTTCGGTATGGATCACAATCAATACCCCCTCCTGCAGAGGATCGGCCAGCAGATCACGGGTGAGTTGATCTCCGTTATCACCGGGCAGGTTGTAATCAATAATTGCCAGCTGAGGACGAAAGTGGTAGGCGACCCGTAGCGCCGTGCGGGCATCCTTGGCCACCTCCACACTGTACCCCTGCTGGCGCAACAGCGTCGCATAGACGGCACAGATGGTGGGGGCATCATCGACCAGCAGAACTCTTATCTCGGCTTCACTCATGTTTTAACTCCTGTTTTCACCACCGGCAGGGTCAGCACAAAACGGCTTCCCTCTCCATCCCTCTTCTCTACCTCGATCGTCCCCCCACTACGCTCCACAATACCCAGCACCACAGAGAGCCCCATCCCGGCCCCCTTGCCCACCGCACGGGTGGTGAAGAAGGGGTCAAAAATCTGCTGTCGAATCGACTCATCCACGCCATCCCCATTATCACTGACTATAATGCGACACTGCCCCTTTTCCAAATCACTAATGGCAGAGATCTCAATCTCCCCCTCGGTCACCCCTGCCTCTTCAATCGCATCAGCGGCATTGCTACAGAGGTTAAGCAGTAGCTGATGGAAAGCGGTACTATTCATCATCACCTTCCCCAGCCCTGGCGCCACTCTCTGGCGCAGTGAGATCGAGGCGGGCAGGGTTGCCTGCACCATCTTTAGTGCCATCTGCAGCAGCGCAGTGATCGACAGCTCCTGATCCGGCAGGGGTTCATCCTTACGACTGAAATCGAGGATCTGGTTGACCAGCTCAGAGCCCCGATTTGCCCCTTGATGAATCAGTTGCAGACGCTCACGATCACGCGTTGGCAACCGCTGGTGCAGCTCCTCCTGCTCCAGCAGGAGCGCAGAAAAACCCATAATAGGCTGCAACATATTATTGAACTCATGGGCAATCCCCCCCGCCAGAGTACCAATTGAGGCCATCCTGCTGGCATGTTGATGTTCCCGCTGCTGATGCAACTGCTGCTGCTCCCGGGCCTTCTCCGGATGCAGGTCATGCAGTGAGAAGAGTGCCCCACGAATGCCAAACTTGTGGTTTCTGAGGATGGCACCACTCCAGAATACCGGAATGAGGCTGCCGTGACGATCCACCACCTGCCGCTCTTCCCCCCGGTACTCCTGCTCAATGATCCCCCCCAGTGGGGCCAGCCGGAGCAGTTCACGTCGATCCTCCTGCTGCGGGTCTGCCAGCCACTGTAGCCAGACGGCCCCCTCCTGACACTGTAACCTTGTCTTCTGCACAACGGCATGCTCTCCCAGCGGCTGCTGGAGCAGCAGCTGCTTTGCCCTAGGGGATGACCAGAGCAGAGCCCCCTCCTCTATCTGCAGTGCCACCAGTGGCAGCAGCGTGTACTCAAGAAGCTCCCAGAAACGTTGCGGATCTCGCTCATAGAGCGATTGCAGTCGTTGCTGCTCCTCATCCCGCCCCTGGATCGAGAGCGTTGCCGGAGGCTCAACCAACTCCACCACTCTACGCCCCTGCAGAGCCTCCTGCTCCCACCCCAGAAGCGCACAGGCTGCCGGGTTACAGAGGTCAATATTCCCCTCCACATCGGTAATGATCAGTCCATCC
>JABHIC010000005.1 GCA_018671205.1 Gammaproteobacteria bacterium | reverse complement strand
TGAGATAGGCCCACGCGTGCTCCCTATAGATCGGACCAACAATGTATTGATGAGCATTGATCACACAATAGGGGCCGCAGTACCCGTCTAGATCTCCCTGCTGATAGGGCTTTCGACTGTTCATCAGTAGAGCTCCGATACGGAAATTTCATAGGCTCCCATCCGGTAGTAAGCAATAAAATTGTATTGCCACGCCTCATATAGCTCTGCCTGCTCTTCGATAGGGTACTCTTCCCCCTGATGGCTGAGCGTCCATCCGGAGAAGTCGAAGTCAATCTCCTTCTCTAGCTCCGCAAACGGAGGCTGACCGTAGTAGGCAAAATCTGTGATGTACAGCAGCCGTAAATTGGTACCCAGTGCAATCTCTACTGGGTGGAAACCTCCCGCCTCTGGTGTGTAGGCGGGGGCTTTGAAACTGAAGATGATTCCAGTTTTGGTGGGATCAAAGTCTCGGCGTTCTGACTCCTCCTCCAATACTTCAATCAACTCTCTTGTAATCGGCAAGGGGTACCCCCCATGCTCTAGCATTAATATGTTCATAAACATCTCCTGGGTTTGTCTGTAGAAGTTGCTGGCCTACTGACCTCGCATCGGCATCACGATTGATTGGGCATCAATGTTTTTGTACTTCATGCGAAAGAAGTGGTCTGGTCCGTAGAACTCAAAGTGAGCCCCCTCCTCCTTATCCAAGTTAGACACCAGACGTGTAAGCAGCCCTGGGCTGAAGGTGATCTGTTCTCTCGGCTCCTCTCTCTCATTGAAGTAGGTTGTGAGATCAGGAAACACCGCATCTATCCACTCAAACAAGATGGGCGTTAGTGGCTTGCTCTCTTGGTCATACGGGATGATCATCTTGCGGTCGATATCGATTACGGCATAAGCCGCCTTCTTTGGAAGCGTCTTTTGTGGCTTGAGAATCACCCCGGCCTTGGCTCCACCATGCTCACCAATCAGCTCATAATCAACAATGGTCTCGATCAGGTTTTCATAGACCACTACATTGTTGGCGACACTGGCCACCTGACGATTGGTGGCACCGACAGAGCCATCGGTAAACAGTACAATGCCGTTGAGTGCGTAGCGCACGTCATTTTTGGCCATACTGGATACGGCAAGGTTCCAGCCGGTTGAATCTACGATCATTATTTTTGCAGTCATGTGTTTCTCCTGTTGTTACTTGGTATGCTTGATTCACTTTTCTCAGCACGAGCGAAACCAACCTATGCATGGATCAACGCTTAGGCCGTTGGGTATTTCTAGCTGGAAAGGCAGTGGTTGCCCCTTGATGGGACGGTTAAGTTTGGTTTGTTGGTGTTGATGGCACCAACCGTTGGTGATAACTCTATTCTGTTTTGCCTGCTCTTCTAACCTCCCTCTTTCGTTGTCTGGATGATTGCGTGGCCGACCTGATTACCGTTATGGTCTCTCAATAGGTGGCTTACCATGCTGCAGCCCTCCCAACGGATAATGGTATTGGCAAGGATGCGGCACACCTCATGGGTGGGATCGGCCATAAAGGCATCGTTACTCGTGCTGATGGTTATGCTGACCTGCAGTGGCTGCTCTCTCTCATAGCACATGGCGACACTCCGATAGTCTTTCTATCTCAATAGCCATGGTGTTGATCACTACCATAAAGCCCGCAAGATGCTCTATAGCCGGTGGCTCACTGCATGCCACCGTCTGGTTAAGGTATTCGATAGCATCGATGATGCTCTCTCTAGAGCCGAACATGGGGTTGTACCCCGCCTCTCTCTTATTCATGCTGTCATCCTGCCGCTTGTGTAATGTGTCGCACTCATACACTCTGATGTTCGCTGTAGTGAGGTACCCCATCTAATGCCCTCCTTACGCTTGCTTCCGGAGTAGCTGGACAAGGCACGCTGTAACAGTGCTTTAAAACGGTTACCTCTTTTTTTCGGGCACGCGCAATTCACCCTCAGATGGTCTCTGCTCATTTTACTTTCCCTCATAAAAAATGCCCCGAAGTGGGGCCTGTAGATAGTGCGGATCTGCTGATCCTAGATGGAGATTGGTACCAACTCTCCGTGTGACTTTTCCCTTATATTCCGCCGAACCTGCCACGTAAAACGGTCGCCAATGACTGATAACTTTCATCAGCATTTTTATATATGTTATCAAATCATTTTATGAATGTCAAGTATTATGTTTTTATTATCATGAACTTACATGTTACAATAAAGCATGACAACACAGAAATATGGAGTTCTTGTGACCAAATCTGAGCTAATCAACCGCCTCTACTTGAAGAATAACCACCACCTTAGTCTTGAAGATAGTGATGCTGTAGTGAATGCCATTATCGAGAAGATGCAGGCAACCTTAGGGAGTGGAGGGCGAATTGAAATCCGAGGCTTTGGGGCCTTCTCTTTGCGTCACCATGAAGCGAGAAATGGGAGAAACCCGAAGAGTGGAGAGAGCGTATTGATTCCAGAAAAATACACCGTCCACTTCAAACCTGGGAAAGAGTTACGGGAGCGGGTTAATCATCTAGGATGATCATTGATAATAGGAACCAACCAGCGTCGTTACACCTCCCAAAAAGGAACCATGAAACATAACGGATACCAAGTCGTCACTAAATACGCTAGAGGCCTATTGAGATAATCCGACGTTCTTCGACCTTGCATTAACAAGACTACCAAACGCCGGATATCTACTTCAGCTTTTTGTTCTGAACATAGGCACTATGTTCAGACACAGGATTGATGGGGCTGGACAATCCTTATGCACGGGAGAGAGATCCGTAAATCCACCTCATCTGGCACTGTTTTGTACTCATAAGACGAACCCCGAGGTTGTTGTTGCGATTGCTGGGCGAATTGTTGTTGCGATTCGCAGAACGCAGGTTCTTCGCGTTGTTGTTCCAGCTGCCGCCACGATTCACGCGGTTCTGACCTGATCTCCCATCATCCCAACGCAAAAGAGGAGGAGAGTAACGACTGCCTCAACCGATGCGTATCCGCATGTTGCAAATGGGCCAACATACTCTGTACAGATGCGGCTAACTGATCCACATCTATTTTTCCCAAACGGTACTCTTGCTCGCATAATGATAGACGTCGACGAAATCTACGCAAGCTTTGCGCGTTCAAGCGCACTAATCCGGGAAAAATTCTAAACCCCAAAAAGGGCACCCCCTCAGTAACCGGCGCAATACAGGTTGCTGAAGGCTTTAATTTCAACTGTAACTTAACCTCAATAAAGTGCTCTATCGTAGCAAGAACATCATGCAGTTGTTGCTTATCTTGCGCAAACACCAACATATCATCCATATAACGCAGATACGCCTTGATACCGTATCGATCTTTCAGCTCATGATCCAGCTCTCCAAGGTAGAGATTGGCGAAATACTGGCTGGGTAAATTACCAATGGGCAACCCCTTTCCCGGTGCCGCTCCAGGCAGTGGATGGTCAATAATTTTATCGAGAACATCCAGCATAGGCCGGTCTTTGAGTATTCTGCGCAACAACTGCTTCAGAACAGCGTGGTCTACATTGTCGAAGTAGCGCCGAATATCGCATTTAAGGTAATAGGGATATTTACCACTGAACCGTTTTGCTCGCTGCACGGCCCGGTGTGAACCTTTACCGCTACGGCATGCCCAGCTATCAAAGATCATGCGTTTATCAAAAATTGGCCCTAATACCTTGCAAATTGCGTGGTGAACAACTCGATCCCGAAAGTCGGCAGCACTGATACGCCGTGGCTTTGGTTCACTGATCTCAAATATACGGAAGTTACCGGGCTGCCAGTTAGACTGCTCCAGCTCACCCTGTATCTGCAACAACTCAGACTCCAGATGAAATATAAAATGTGCAACACGTAGCTGCATTTTTTTACCACGTGCTGCTTGATGAGCCGCCTGCAATAGGTTCTCAAACCCGACTACCTGCGAAAAAACGTGCCCTACCCGTCTCATTGCTGCTGCTTCAACCAGCCACCCAACATCTTACCGACTTGATTGATCTCTTGCATCGCATACTCATAGCGTTTGTAATCGAGGAATTTCTGCTTATTGGAGATGCGCAGCAGTACTCGCAACTTCTCTAAACGCAAATTGGCACGCCGCAGTATCTCCCGCTTGTTGTTGCTATAACGCGCCTCGACCAGATCCTCGACGATGTCCAGTGCCAACTGATTAATACGCTCCGAAAAACTGAACCGCACACGCTTTGGAAAGCGCTCGGTCACTGGCAGTAACCACTCCAAAAAGTCGATCCACTTCACAAAAACCGGCAGATCTTGATTACTCTTTTGCATCACCACTCTCTGCCAACAGTTGATCCAGCAGGGGTTGACCATACTTTTCCACCTTGGCCTTACCCAACCCATCGATCTGCATCAGTGCCGAGAGTGTCTGCGGACGTGCCGCTACAATTTGCGCCAACTGCCGATTGTTACAGATCACATACGGAGGAATCCCCTCCTGTTTGCTCTGTTCTGCACGCCAGCTGCGCAGGGTATCGAATAACGGCATCTGCTCATCACTGAGCAGAGTACGCCAGGACTCATCGCGAGAACCCCTCCGGGTAGCGCCTTTTCCCTTTCCTGTCGGCTCTGCAACCGGGTCATAGACCACAACCACGGCCAGATAGGGTTTTTCATTGTGGACAAAAAAGTGGTCTCGTAACGACAGCACCGACTTATCCTGAATAAAGGCTGTCAGCGGGGTATCGTCAAAGCCATTCATCACCACACTAAAATGTAGCGTTATCACCTTCATCAACATCCGATTATCCAAAAAAATTGCGTCGGGGCTTCGCCCCGAGGGTCTATCCGTGCCCACCTTAATGAGAGTACAACTATCCACCGCCGCAGTGGTTCCGGGGCTTGGGGCGGCTACGCACGCCTAGCCCCTACTCCTCTACGGCTACCTCTTCGAGGGTAAAAGGGTAAAAGAGCAGAGGGCTACTAAGGTTGCCTCATAAGACGAACCCCGAGGTCGTAGCCGCGACCGCCGGGCGAATAGTAGTTGCGATTCGCAGAACGCAGGGACCCCGCGTAGCGGTTCCAGCTGCCGCCACGAATCACGCGGTACTGACCCGAGCCGGGTCCCTCCGGATCTGTTACCGTGCCCGACGGATAATTCCCTTTCCAGTCATTCAGCCACTCCCATACGTTGCCATGCATCTCATGCAGTCCCCATCGGTTGGCTGGAAAACTGCCCACCGTTACAGTAGTCTTCCGGTAACGTCCTTTGGCATTGCCGTTGTAGGGGTAGTTTCCATCATAGTTTGCCTGTGAGGCGGTGATGTTGTTTCCAAACGAGAACGGGGTGGTGGTCCCTGCTCGGGCCGCATACTCCCACTGCGCCTCACTCGGCAGTTTGAAGCTGCCGTTGCCTCTGCCGTTTAGCTTGCGGATAAAGTCCTGGGTATCCTCCCATGAGATCTTCTCTACCGGGCAGTCGCTGCCGCAGCTTGTGAATTTCGAGGGGTTGTTCCCCATCACTTTTTTCCACTGCCTCTGAGTCACTTCGTATCTGCCCAGCCAGTACCCTTCGCTCAGCTTAACCCGATGTTGCCGCTCATCATCATCTCTACCTGGCTCAGAGGATGGGCTACCCATCATAAACTCTCCTGCAGGAATCCACACAAACTCTATTCCACTATAGGGGTCCGTCCAGCTATCCCCAGCCTTTTGTTCCGGGGTCTGCTGCTGTTCGGCACGGGTCTGAAGCTTAAAATCGACCACCCCCTGAATCCCTTTAGGGTATTCGCTATAGATATCCCAGATGATCCGGTTGGCTCCAGCGGGGATTCCACTGCCGATATCCCCCTTCGCCCCTTTGGGGGTACGCCAATTTCCGCCCTGATCTTCACTGATCTCCAGCAGTACCTCGGCATAGGCCCCCGTGGGGCTCTCCAGGGTGTAGTTGAGGTGAAGCTCATCCAGCTTCTGTTCCATCTCCAGTGAAGTGACGGTTGGAATATCGGCCGCAAACAGCAGACCGGGAAGGAGGAGTAGCAATATGATGTAGGGGGCTGTTCTCATGGTAGTGGGTCTATCTCTTAATTCACGGTAATAGGGTGAGCCATCTCTATTCGATGCCTTCGTTTAGGTGAGTTCAACACCTCCCAGATATCTATTCTTTGCTGAAGATTTAGCCAAAAATCTGCGCTATTACCAAACACGCGGCTTAACATTAATGCGCTCTCTGCCGTAATTGAGCGCCTATCATTACATAACTCATTCACTGTCTTTCTACTAACCCCCATTGCTTCTGCAAGCTTACTCTGAGTTATATCAAGGGGTGCCATAAACTCTTCCGTTAACATCTCTCCAACCCCTACCGGTTTACGCTTTGTAATATTCATCATTTCACCTCAACGATAATCATGGTTGTCTAAGTAGAGAGACTCTGCCTCACCCCTCTCACCATTCCAACGAAAAATTAATCTCCACTGCCTGTTAACCCGTATTGAGCAGAACGGCTCCAGTCGTCCGGATAATTTTTCAAAATGGTTACTGGTTGGTACTCGTAAATCCACATCAGATGATGCATCATCTATCAGCTGCAACTTACGAAATAACCGATCACGCACAGATGCTGGGATTTTTTTGGTTCCTCTATTCTGCAGATAAAATTGCTCTAACCACTTATCCCTAAAACCTATAATCACCAGACCAGCCCTCTAAGACTTACGACCCTCTTTGTTTCAATGTAACTCACCTAGTTACTATTATCAACTCTTTCAAGACTGGGAAGGTGGAGGAGCAACAGTATGATGAGGGGGGCTATTCTCATGATAGTGGGTCTATCTTCTTCTCTATTCTCTATCAGTGGATTGATGCACGCTGTAGGGTAGCACCTGTAGCTGCAGCCGAGGCAACTCTAGTCCGATTTCAGTGATCGCCTTCCAGAACTGTGCAACGGGGCGGGCCTTGAAGGGTTGACCAATATCGGTTCGGACAGTGGGGGCCATGGCGGCGTAATCGAGTGGGCTCTGGCTTGCCAGCAGGATGATCGCCTCTTGATTGGCCCGCTCTCCCGGCATCGGGTAGCTGGTGAGTTGATCCTCGTAGGGTTGCGGGATCTGTAGTGGTGTATTGAGGGTGAATTGTGGTTTGGAGGGCTGTGGATAGATGCGTACTACTGTGTCATCCGCCTGCCAGACGAAAACACCCAGATAGAGCTTGTGGCGAGTGGTGGGGGTGAGATTGATCTGTATCGGCTCTCCGGCCAGAATCTGTTCTGTTTGCAGCGTTGCTTTCAAATTTTGTGGTGGCGGATTGGCAAGTTGGACCACCCGGGCACGCAGGGTCTGCTCGACCCGATTGCCATGGGGTGTGCCTTGCCACTGCTCATCTACGGTGATTGCTCTCTGGGTTTCACGCATCAGCGGGGGTTGCTGGCTGAGTGCGGCTAGAGGTGAGGCCGTTACTGTTGCGCTATTTTGCACGCTACCCGGCATCAGGGCCATACGGATCAGCGCTGCTCGGGCGGCAATTCTGGCGGCCTGGGTGGCGGCCCGACGATTTTCAAAGGCTCTGCCAATTTCAGCGCCGGCTGTGGTCTGCCGGTAGCCGTTATGGATTCGCCCCAGTGGCACCCCTTGTAGCATCTGCTGTAGTGTCGGATCTAGCGCAATCATCAGGGTGAGTTGAATCTGCTGCTGGTCTGGGCTCTGCAAGGTGAGCTGAATCTTCAGGCTATCTGGCTGTTTCCAGAGATCACTCTGTAGTGTGAGTGTGGTGGTTGGGCGCGGTTTGGATCGTTCGAGAGAACGGCTGATATTTACCTCCTGCTTCCGTGCCTGCTCTGCTGTGCGCTGTATAAGTTGTTGGATCAGGGGGATGGTGATGTAGTCTCTTAGATCACCGACAGGGCCGATCTGTTTAATCTGCAACGGCTCTCCATTCAGCAGCAAGGTAAGCTGTGGTAGCACCCTCTCTACCGATTGGGCAATGGCAATCTCAAGCCGCTGCGGGGTGGGGGTGAGCTGTTTGTGGGTCAAGATTGCCGGTTCGGTGGAGGCGAGCAGTTGTCCTGTTTTTCCATCTTGCAGGGCGTATGCCTGATAACGCAGCTCTACTCCAGTAGCTACTGCTGTAGTGCGTGCAAGAACCAGGATATCAGCTCTGGCATCCTCTAGCTGTTGGTTGATCTCTCTGCTCTCAAATTCACCAATCTCTCGCCAGATCTGTCGTAGTTGAGACCTTGCCAGCAGCCTCATCTCTGCTTTGCGCTGCTGGTGCAGGGCGTGGTAGATCTGATCATCGATCTGTGCGGCAATCTCTCTGGGTATACCGATCGGCTGGTAGCGCAGTGGCTCTATTGCTACTCGGCTCTGTGGTGGAAGTTGCTGGGTTAGCTGGGTGGCAAAGCGTTTAAAAATGGGTGCAGTGTCGCTCTCTGCCTGGGCAGATAGCGGAGAGAGCAGTAGAGAGAGCAGCAGTAGGGCTTGGATGGAGGTGGAGTGGAGAGCATAACTCAACCACTTAACCCCCTCCCTAACCCTCCCCCTGATAGGAGGAGGGAACTGCATGGTCGGTAAATTCAGCTTGGCCATTCGCCTTAACGCAGGTGGGCCAGCACCAGCCCCTTCTCCCCTTCCATTTGTGGCTCTTGATCTTTGCCTGCCACTCTGCCGGCCATATAACGAACATTTTTTGCCACATAGTGTTGCATCTCTCCGCTGGTAATCTTGCCATCACTGTTGCTGTCTGCGGCACCTTGCATCCCCTTGAAGAAGTAGTAGCTAAACATGCTATGGCGTTTTTTTGGGTACCAGGTGGAGAGCTGGCTACCGCGTGCACTGGAGAAGACTGCACCTGAGCTTAGGCCGAATTGGCTCTCATTCACCTTGAGCAGTGCAGGGCTGACATTTTTAAACAGCAGCCCTTTTTGGGTACGCCCTGAAAAACAGGCATCGAGTACCACTATGGTCTGTTTGGCTGGTAGCCGTTTCAGGTTGGCGTAGAAGGTGGCCAGTTTATAGCCTGAGTTGGCGATGTAGTCAGGGTCGGCATCTACCGGTACAAAGAAGCCATCTCCGCTCTCTGGATCGGGTGCGCCATGCCCTACATAGTAGATAAAGAGCTTGCTCTCACCAGCCATCAGGTAACGCTGCAATTTTCCTCTGGGGTTGGCGGCGGTACCAAACAGGGTCTCGAAGCTGCCTTTGGTGAGGTCTTTCTCTACTATGATGTTGTCAGCACGAAAGCCCATGGTTTTCTGAAGGTAGTTGCGCATGGTCTTCAAGTCATTATGGGCGTAGTCGACATTGGGTATGCCTTCACGCGGGTAGTTGCGGTTGCCAATCAACAGGGCGATATCGTACTCTCCGGCCGCTCTTCCTGCGGGTATGTTGCTGTCCACATCGACCGCACGTATTGCCGGGGCGTTTAGTTTGAAGCTGCCGATGATGGCCTGGGCCGAGCCAAACGTGAGTGAGAGTAGAATAATGAATAGTATGGATCGTGCTCTGTTCATTGCTGTATGCTCCTGAGTAACCGTGTATTTAGAGTTGCATGGGTCTATCTATGTTTTTTTGATTGTACCTGTTCTTTGCTCCACACTCCTAAACAATAAACAGTTCTGAATCGACCTGTTGCAGTAGCTGAATCAGCGCTGTATCTCTCTTCATCAGTAACTGACAGCGCCCGGCAGCAATCCCGGTGAGCTGAATGTGTGCCTGTTCCCCCTCTTTACCAAACACGGTCAATCGAGCACGTTCTTTACCCTTCCGGTCGTATCTGAATTCAACCACAAGGTAGATCTGCTCGGGTTCAGTTCTGGAGGGTATCAGGCGGACCACAACCTCATTGCTCTCCCTGCTCATCAACTGCTGATCACTACTGGCAGCAGCGGCCTGAGGAATGTAGAAGCGTGCATGTGCTTCAATAAACTGTCGATAGAGTTCACTGGAGCCCTGGTCGTCTGAAATTTTTGCATCCATCACACCATTAACCTCTCCACCCATCACATAGTGATAGATCTCAGAGGCCGATGCCCCTCTCACTACATCCTCTCTGCGCCCCTCTTTTGCATCTCTCATCAGTGACAGGGAGACAAAAAGCTCTTCTTTAACCCGCTCCATATTTACGCTGTTCATGGCCTATCTCCTTATCTGATAAATCTGTTTCAGCACTTTTTTAAACACCCTTTGATCTTCTCTACTGCGCTGCTCAATGCGTTCATCCTGTTGCAGCCACTGCTGATAGCTGGAGAAGCGCTTGCGAATTCCCAGCAGGATCGGTATTGCCTGGATAAAGATCTCCGCCTGCTCACCACTATTCTGTTTTTCAAACCCTTTTCTGCTGATTTTTGAAAATTCAGACCTTGCCCGCTTGCGCAGATTCCATTCACTCTCTTCTGGCCCGATCAGCGCCCCCCAATCTGTCACTTGCTGCTCACGCTGAAACAGTGGATGGAGTGATGCAAACAGCAGACGTTGCAAAAACTGGCTCAACTTCTGGTCCTGATCCAACAGCGGTTGGTAGCCTTGCCAATCCGACCCCATTATCTGTTCAATCAGCAGATCCATCTCCGCCCCTGCACCTTCTCTACGCCGCAGCTGTTCAATCAACTGGTTCTGGATCGACCCAAACAACCGGCTTCTCAGGCAGGAGCACATAAAGTGCTGAATAACGGGCTGTGGACTCTCAAACAGCCAACGCAGCTGATCCAGCTCCCGTTTATTGAGAAACTTCACCCGATCGACTGGTGACTCACTCAACTGCTCTAACGGTAACTCCTCTTCCTCTACCATCACATCGTGCAAGCTCTGTGCGATCTCCCCCTCACTCATACTCTCATGTGATGAGTATGCTCTACTCACCTCCATCTCATAGACCACCTTGGAGGTGCGGTAGAAGTCCATGAAGCCACCCAATACCGAGGCATACTTCACAAAGTCTTCAGCAGATCGACTCTGCTGTTCACTGAACGCCTTCCAGAACTCCAGCACCTCATCATCGCCAATCTGGTGGTAACGAAAACCATCTGGGTGCCGTGACAACATAAACTGTGCAATCTGCTGATACTTCCGCTGCTGCTGCGCTGCGGGAAGATGGTGGTTCATCTCTTGATAGAACTGGGCGCTGAGCGCATTGGCCACCTCTGAAACCAATTTCTTGTTCAGGGGCTTACTCAGTGACTCTCTCTCCATCAACGGAGTCAGTATCCCCTCGATCTCCCTGTAGTCCAGCAGCGTAATCATCAACTCCATCAACTCAACCAGCACCGGCATTCTAGAGAAATAGATTGAGAATTCTCCCCCCTCTACCTCTATCGAACGCAGTGGCTCATCACCAATATTGTCGCCAGTATCACCGAAATGGTGGCTATATTGGCTGGCTGCAGCGGGTGAGATACCGAAGAAGAAGTGGTAGAGCCCCTTTTTTCGCTTCTCACTCTGCAGAGGAGAGACCACCATAACAATCAGATAACAGAGTTCGAGCAGCGCCTTGCTATAGTTGCGGCAGACCACCAGCAACATCAATTTCTGGTGCCCTTTGGCGCTGTATTTGTTCTGACCATCAATCTCGGTGGTCTCCAGCAGCTCAAAAACTGACTTGAGGTCACTGCTGACCCCCTGCTGCAAAAAAGGAAAAACATTACGCATATCTGGAGTACTGCCTCTTTAGTCTTAGCACCTTGTTCACATATCCCCTGGTTGCAGGGATAACCCTTGCATTGGGCCACGACCCAACGGCTGATCCCCCATTGTAGTAAGAGAGCGCCAAACTTTCATTACCGTGGTAACGCAGCAGCAGGCGCTTCAGAAAGTGTAGCCCCATACGAATATTGATTTCAGGCTCCCAGAGCCGGTTACGATGAATGCCGTACTCCCTCTCGGCGGTCATCGGCATAATCTGCATCACCCCTCGCGCACCCGCTACACTCTCTGCTTTTGGGTTAAAACTGGACTCTGCATGAGCCACAGCAAGGGCCAGCGGGAGCGCTATTCCAGCCCTTGCAGACTCCTGTTTGAGGATCTGTTTTACCTTAGCCACATCCGCATGGGTGTATCGTTGCGACTGATTTACTGCTGACCTTTTCTCTACCTGCATACAACCACTGATTGTAATAACCAGAGAAAGGACGAGGATTCGATTCAATCGCATTCTGTCATCCTCCGTTACTGGATACTACGCAGCTTCAGCGCACTCATCCACTGCTGATTGAGTGTAGTCACCACCAGCGCCTGGTGATCAATACGGCTGCGCACCGAGAGGGTCTCTGAGATCGACAGAGAGGGGCTTACACCAAGAATCACCCTTCCATTATGGGCTGTCCATTGCGCAGGATCCAGCACCGATAGATCCCGGTCGTAGTACCTTCCATCGGCATAGATCAGAAACTGATCCTCCTTCTCCGGTTCAATCACACTGCTTGCAGCGGCATCCTCCTTCACAGGGTCAACCATCACTGCAGCGATCTTCCACGCCGGTTTTGCAGCCTCTTGTCCGGCGGCACCACTCTTTACCTGCATCGATACCATGGTCAAAATCATCAAGCTGAAAAACCCCATTGCCAACGCCAGTGCAATCTCACTCATTGCGTTATTTGATCCACCATATTCCATCTTAGATACACCCCTTTCTGTTTCTCACTCTCAACGCAATCTCACCGGAGACCGACTCACCATCTACCTGTAGCGCCGTCACCACAGGCGTTCCCTGCTTCATTACATAGCGTGCAGTAATTTTTCTGGAGTCCATATAGCGAGAACCCACAATACGGCCAATTCCACCCAGTAGCTGTGCATCCACCTTTCTGGAGAAGACTGCAACCGGGGCTGCACCCTGCACAGCCGCCCCATGTTTGCTACGAATCGAGGCCACCTTTGTGGCGTCTACAATCCGACTGTTGCGGCCCACTTCACGCACAAAACCACTGTAACGGTCCAGATTCAGCTCCCAACGCTTGCCCCGCTCCCCCGTATCGATAAATAGATCACCCGCTCCATTGATCAGTGCAATCTCCATATCGGCACACTGCTCCATCCAGCGTTGAAGATGAGATTGGGCCTGTTGTTGGGGGGGCCATGCAATCTCTATCAGTGGCCCTTTCCCCAACTCCATCACCTTCAACTTAACCCGACCATTCGCACGGTCTTCAACTTCACGCTGCTGTTGGGCCAATGTCACCTCTGCTCTCCTCTCCTCTACCTTTAACGGCTCTACCTTTAACGGCTCAACCTTTAACAGCTCAATCGCCTTCTCAACAACAGCCCGTTCAAGCCTCTTCTCGGCAGGCTTTGAACTCTTCTTAATAGGCTGAATCGGGCTAAATTGTGGTGGAGGGGGCATCTGAATGGGTACTGACACCTGTTCAACCTTCAGTGGCTGCTCCATCTGCTTCAACTCTACCTTTACTCCGTTTTCATCCACCAGTAGATAGAGTGCAAGGCCCGCCCCTGCCAGCAGAGCAACCCACCCACCGCCGCTCATCAGAAGGCCCCCCTCTGCAGATAACGCATCTCCATATCCTCAGCCAACCGCTGTAGTGCTTGGCGACGCTCACTGGAACTCATCAACCCAGCAAGGTTGGTCTCTTGCTCAACAATCTCATACGGATTACTGGCCGCTGGCGGGTAGGGCTCTATCGGTGGCATGGCATCGATGGCAGATTCCGGACCAAGAATCTCTTGTCTAACCGCCTCTACCTCTGCACTGACGACAATCTCCTCCTCTCTCACCAGTTGAGCCGATTGAGCCGATTGAGCCGATTGAGCCGATTGAGCCGATTGGGCCGGTGGGTGCTCTTGTCTCCACTTTTGAACCTGCTCTACAACCTGTTTGGCATCCTGTGAGACCTTCTCCTTGAACCGATCCAGATCTCCATCCGCCGCATAGAGGTAGGCCAATGAACCTACAACCGCAATATTAAAAATCCACGAACTCATTCCAACTCTCCTTGCAGGTTACCCTGCTCAATAATGGTTGATCGATGACGCTCATAGCTCACCAGTAGCAGTGAGCGCAGCAGCGCAGAGAGCGGTAGACCCACCACTGTGGTCATAAAGGCCATACTGAAGTGGTCGGTCAGGGATTGGATCACCTGCTGAATCGTCTCAGGAGTTAACGACTCACCCGCCAGTGACCCAATCCCCAAACTGATACCGTACAGGGTGTAGGTGAGTGCCAGTGTGGTGATCCCGTTTGCTGACTGCACACCGCTCTGCAACCAGAGTAGCTGCTCTCTACGATCTCCATAGATTAGCCGCACCCAGCTATAGAGGGAGAGAAAGACCAGTGCCGCCAGTAGGCCGACAAAGAGCTGGCTGAAGAGCTGCAACCCCCGGTCAATCAACTCACCCGGCAGGGTAGAGGTGGTCATCACCACCGCTGCCAGCGCAATGGCCCCTCCACCCAGGAAATAGCCGGTCGCCCTGCGCACCCCCTGGTGGTCTCGCCCAATAACCGTTACGGAGTGGGACATCTCAGCGTCTCCCTACATGGGTGGTCAGCAGGCTTTTGGTGGATATACCCAACTGTTCCAACCACTGGTCCGAGAGCAGGCGGTTGTTCTCAACCGATGCATGGACCAGAAAGGTGAGGTCATAATTCTCAAAGGCCTTACGCACCGCCGTGCTCTGCTTGCCTCGTAGTGATTGGTCTCGAAGCACCATCCTCTCCAGGTCCACCAGCCGATTACGCGACTGCCCCATCTGTGATTTACGCTCTTGCACAGTCAAATCCTTGGATAGCATCGCATCGATCATTAGTGCTCTCTCTCGCTCCATATTCTCCAGCGTACCGGCCTGGGCAGCAAATACCACCGCACCGCTGAGTGCCACTGCCGCCAACACCTGAACCATCCTCTTATCTACCTTGTTACCCATTTTGTTACTTACCTTATTCTTGTCTTTCATCTCTCTACTCCTGTTCAAGCTCGGTTACTCACTGACGAAGAAATCAATTGCCGATGCCACGCTGGTACTGATCACCTCACTGTCTACCCACTCTGGATCATCCACCTCTTCCGAGAGGGCAAGCGCATCCAGTGAGATCAGTTTTGCCATATAGCCCAGGATGGTCTCCTCCTGCTCCAGCAGGGCCACCTCGGACTCACTTTCGGTGATCATCCGGCGCAGGTAGTCGGGCTTGGAGATCGCCTCTCCATCTACCTGGGTGGTGGCGTTCATCTTATGGCCCTGAATCGCACCTACCAGACGTTCAATCGCGGAGAGGTTCTTGGTGTACTCCTTGCTGTACTTACTCTGCTGGGTGCCCATCTGTCCGAACAGTTTCATATCCACCTTGGCGACACTGCCCTCAAAGCGCTTCACCGCATCCTGCTGTTGCTCCAGTAGCTGCATCTCCTCTTCGCTATCTGCACCGTGCTGTTCAACCTCACCCAGCAGGCGTTCATAGAAGGTGATACGGGTCTTTACATGCCTTTTACGCAGATCAATCTGCTCTGCGGTGAGGTCGAGATAGCGCTCCTTCTCCACTAGAAACTGGTGGCGCATCTCTGTCTTCAGCTCACCCTCCGAGCGCTCAATCCCCTTCTGTAGATCCTGCATGGTCTGTGACTTCAACTGCAGATCACTGCTCTTCTGCTCAATGGCCCCGGCCAGTGAGGATTGCGAAAAGTCACGGTCAATGGCCCGCTTCAGATAGCTGGCGGGAAGGCGAATCAGTTTCTCACTCACCTGAGGTCTCCAGGAGGAGTCACTGGCTGCAGCAGAGGCGGGAACGGTTACCACCGTTAGTGATATTGCCAGTGTCAGTGCCAGTACCACTGCACCCATTTTTTGGTTTAAATGTCTCATCTTGAAATATCCCATGCTGTGCTCCTTAGTTATGCTTCCAGTAGTTCTGACGCCCCATCTCGGACTTGAGATCGGTATTCACATTCAGCACTGAGAAGAAGCCGTAGTCGGTTGAGTTGGCCTGCCCCAGCAGCACCTCCATGGTTTCAATAAAGGAGGTTCCATCCGGGTAGTAGAGATCCTGATCGGGGAAGGTCTGTTTGAATTGGGTGAGATTGACACGCGCCTGGTCCAGATCACCCGCCTTCATGTAGTTCTGAACCGATAGCGCATACCCTTGCATCCGTTGCTGCTCATCGATCTCACCACTACCGGTAAGGCGTGACTCACACTTCTCCAGTAGCCGCGCACTGGTCAGATATCCCCCGGCAGAGGCGCTACTCATCGCCTTGCGGTCCATCTCGAAGGCCTCATCCCGGCACTGCTGATACTCACGCTGTTGCGAAATTTCATCAAAGCGGACCTCTCGGTAGCCGATCCCCTCATCCCCCTGCTGCTGTTTCAGATTCAACGCCGTCATGCTGTTACAACCGCTCAATGCCGCCACCGACAGTGCCAGCACAGTAATTTTTAACCGATGTCTATTGGTAACCATCTCTCTTCTCCTGAATATTGATCAAAACAACCGCTGTTTCAATCGAGGATATGAAAGGGTTTGGGTGGTTTTTCCCTGAATGAGAAAAGAGAGAGAAAAATTAGATTTTTTTTGAATTAATCTGAATAGCAACAAGGGTCATAAAAGCAACAAAGGGCTTGCCCCTTGCTCTCTCAACCGACCTAATAATCCTGCTGACTCGTGAATTAGTGAAGCCAAAGGCACAAAGCAAGACCTGACACGGAGGGGGCTAATGAGTGACCCTCTCCACGCAAAAAAAATCGCGTCGGGGCTTCGCCCCGTAGGTCTATCCGTGCCAACCTTAAAGAAAGTACCACTACCCACCGCCGTAGTGGTTCCGGTGCTCGGGTCGGCTGCGCACGCCCGGCCCCTACTCCTCTACGGCTACCTCTGCAAGGGTAAAATGGTAAAAGAGCAGAGGGCTACTAAGGTTGCCTCACAAGACGAACCCCGAGGCGGTTGTAGCGAAAGCCGGGCGAAAGGCTGTAGCGAAACGCAGAACGCAGGTACTCCGCGTAGTTGTGCCAGCTGCCGCCACGAAACACGCGGTACTGACCTGAACTGGGTCCCTCCGGATCTATTACCGTGCCTGATGGATACTTTCCATACCAGTCATTCACCCACTCCCATACGTTGCCATGCATCTCATGCAGTCCCCAGCTGTTTGCTGGGAAACTGCCCACCGCTACCGTGGTTTGCCGATAGCGTCCTTTGGCATTCCCATTGTAGGGGTAGTTTCCATCATAGTTTGCCTCTGAGGTGGTGATGTTGTCTCCAAACGAGAACGGGGTGGTTGTCCCTGCCCGGGCCGCATACTCCCACTGCGCCTCACTCGGCAGCTTGAAGCTGCCGTTGCCTCTGCCGTTTAGCTTGCGGATAAAGTCCTGAGTATCCTCCCATGAGATCTTCTCTACCGGGCAGTCGCTGCCACAGCTTGTAAAGTTGGCGGGGTTGTTCCCCATCACCTTTTTCCACTGTCCCTGCGTCACCTCATATTTTCCCAGCCAGTACCCTTCGGTCAGCTTCACTCGATGTTGCCGCTCATCATCATCTCTTTCCGGCTCAGAGGACGGACTACCCATCTTAAACTCTCCCGCAGGGATCCAGACAAACTCGATCCCGCTATAGGGGTCGGTCCAGCTATCCCCTGCCTTGCGTTTCACAGCAGCCAACACTGGCTTCAGGTCGTTGCTGTTAGTTGCAACATCGACCTGCCCGCCACTACGAAAGCGCCCATACAGCGCCACCTTGACCTTGCGCTCTCCCGCCTCTACCCCATACCCCAGCGGAAACAGCTCCAGCTGCTGCAGCTGCAGCGCCCTCCTCCCCTGCTGCTGTTGTGCCTGAGTCAAACGCCCCTGCTCTACCGTCGTGGTGCTACTATGACGGCTCTCCTTCGCCTTTTTCATCAACTCCCTGCACGCCTCCAGGGTCAACTCTGTGGCTACATCTCGCGGGGAGAGCACCCCAACCGGCTTGCTAAGACGTGTCTCTAGTGGCACCACCTCTTTGGCCTGATGCTGCTGAAGATGTTTTGCGCTCTCTGCCTCTGTCCGCTTCTCTGCGGTTACCACCTTCTTCAGTTTTTTTACCTGGATAGCGCTCTGTTGCTTTTTTCGCTTGAGGGTTTGAAGCTCACGCTCCATCTGCGACACATTTTGACTCTGGCGTTTCTGCTGCCATTCGCTGCGCAGACCGGCAATATTCTGGTCTGTGCGCTGGTTGGTCTCGTTACTCTCTTTAATCAGTGCGCCAATTCTGGATTTTAGTCCGGGGGGGAGCATGGAGAGCTGTTCCGCCAGCTGATCTTGCTGTAGGAGCATTCGTGGGGTTTGTCCCATGCGGATACCACTACCCAGCTCTTGTTGAGCGGGGATCTCCCCCTTGAGCGGACTCACGGTAAAGCTCTGTACTACCAGACTGTGAGAGAGCCCATCTGCGGTATCGGAGAGTGCCCAGTGGATGGCATCACCACGTGGATCGACACTTCCGGCAACCCGGCTCTTGGCGCGCTGCTCAATCAACAGGCCGTTGACCAGCCGCGCCTCGGAGCTGACACCAACCCCCATCGACTGTTCGATCAGCTCTCCCATCCAGTGAGACTGCGCCTGACGGAAGGCCTCTCCCCAGGAGGTACCGTTGCCCCAGCCATCGTAGTTGAGATCAAACAGTACCACGACCCGACGCTGAGCCTCGTCGGCGATCTGCTTGCTGTAGGAGCTGTCACGCTGCTTTACGGTGGAGATAACCTCCTGCTTTTGGCGAATAGCGGCCGCTAATCGGGTTTTTTCGGCCTGCAACTCGCTGAGGCGTTCGCTCTGCTGTTTGGCGCTGGCCTGTTGTTGCAGAAAGCTGCGGCGTAGCCGCTCTTTTGTGCTCTTCCATTGTCGGTGCTCTGTTTCACGAGCATCAAACAGGGTGCTCCACTGCTGGCTGGCCTGCTCCATGTTCAGTGGTCGACCGAGTGTCTTGAGGGCGGTTGAGAACTGTTCTCGCCCCGCCTCACAGCGGGCGGCACCGCCACCTGCAGGCAGTTGCAAAACCACCGGAACTGGTGGCTCTGCTGCTGAAAAAACCGGGGGAGAGAGTATTGCCATCAACAGCAGGGCAGAAGGTACTATAGAGAGAAGTTTCATGGTGCCCATCGTAACCCATAAAAAGTGTGGTGGTAAATAGTGGCAGTGTGGAAACCGTGCTATCTTTGGTCTGCTTAAACCATCCGTAAGGTCACCCCCATCCACATGTCCCATTTATCTACGCTTAGCACTCTCTCTACCCTGTTATGGGTCACTTTTTCAGCCTCTGTGATTGCGTCCGGGGAGTCTGGCTGTAGTGATCAGTGGCGCTCCATTGATAGCTATAAACTGGCACGCGAGGCGCAAACCAGTATCGCCTATCAGTGTACCGAGTCCCCCTGTCCTCCCCATTCAGTACTGCAGCAACGGGCCGTGATGGCCGCACGAACCATGGCTCTGGCCGAGATTCGTGTAGCGGTTGCCAGTATGGTGATACAGGAGGTTTCGATGGAGTCTGGACGGGTGAGTGATCAGACTACTCTATACGCTGCCGGGCAGGTACATGATATTGTCACTTGCAAGAGGATAGAGGGGGATACGGTACGGGTGCGGGCCTTTGGGGAGATTCGTGACAGCGGGCAATGAGATATTCAACAAGGCAAGGCCTAACATCTTGACCTCAATTATGATGGTGTAGTGACCTGAATTAGTTCTCATTTTAATAATTCCGAAGAAAGCCGTCATCCCCACAAAGGCGGGGAGCTGGAAATCATACAGCTCAATGAGAGTGTGAGGCTATATACTCTTGCAGTACTTCATTCATGCGGGTCTGCCACCCCTTGCCAGTAGATTTGAAGTACTCCACCACCTCTTGGCTATAACGCACAGAGAGTAGCACCTTTTTATTCTCACTCTTGGGACGACCTACAGGGCGTAACTGCTTGAATTCCTCGCTAGAAAGTTCATAAGTATCCGGGTCAGCGACGATACCATCATTGATTGCAGTATCCTCTTCATCGGTAGGAATAATAGTTCCGGGTTTAAGCTTCGGCATAACTCTTCAACTCCCGTTTATTGGCTTTTCGTAAACTGATAATGCGGCGCACCTCACCACGATCCGTATAAATTACACAGTGAAGGCGCAGCCCAATATAGGCATAACCTATCATACGAGTCTCGTTATAATCCCTGCGAACATCCTCTTTACACCATAAAGTGTCCCACTCAACCCGATGGGCCTCAGTTAGAGGGATCTGATGTTTATCAATGTTGACGCGGTTCTTTTCTGGATCAAACTCGATCTTCATACTTATTATTGTAGCTACAAAAATATGCAGTGTCAATAAATATGGTAGCTACATAAATGTATTACTAGGGAGGATTAAAAGTTAGACATTCTGCAGCCTCTAAAATAAATCTGTCCCTTTTTTATTTTCAGCAATGTTAGAACTGACCCTGTAATCCTTAGTGTAATCCCTTAGAACTGACCCTGTAATCCCCTCTGTAATCCCCTCTGACCCTGTAATCCCCTGCTGACTCGTGAATTAGTGAAGCCAAAGGCACAAAGCAAGACCTGACACGGAGGGGGCTAATGAGTGACCCTCTCCACGCAAAAAAATCGCGTCGGGGCTTCGCCCCGTGGGTCTATCCGTGCCAAAACTAATGACTCTACCATCACCACCGCCGTAGTGGTTCCGGTGCTCGGGTCGGCTGCGCACGCCCGGCCCCTACTCCTCTACGGCTACCCATTCGAGGGTAAAAGGGTAAAAGGGTAAAAGTGCAGAGCGCTACTAAGGTTGCCTCAAAAGACGAACCCCGAGGTAGCGGTTGCGATAGCTGGGCGAATCGTCGTAGCGATCCGCAGAACGCAGGCTCCCCGCGTAGTGGAGCCAGCTGCCGCCACGATACACGCGGCTCCGACCTGAGCTGGGTCCCTCCGGATCCGTTACCGTGCCAGTCGGATAACCCCCTTTCCAGTCATTCACCCACTCCCATACGTTGCCGCTCATATCATACAGACCATAATTATTGGGCTGTTTTTTACCCACCGGGTGGGTTCCACAGCTGTTGCTACTGTACTGTTTTTCACTCCATCCAGAGCAGTCATAACCACCGCTATAGTGAACACCGCTATTACCTCCGTACCAAGATATCGGATCTAGCTCTGGTCCATTATTTTTACCCTTTATCGTAAGATTGCCACTATAGAGTGCAGTGGTGCTCCCCGCCCGCGCCGCATACTCCCACTGCGCCTCACTCGGCAGTTTGAAGGTGCCGTTGCCTCTGCCGTTAAGCTTGCGGATAAAGCTCTGGGTATCCTCCCATGAGATCATCTCTACCGGGCAGCTGCTGCCACAGCTTGTAAAGTTGGAGGGGTTGTTCCCCATCACCTTTTTCCACTGTCCCTGGGTCACCTCATATTTGCCCATCCAGTACCCTTCGGTCAGCTTAACCCGATGTTGCCGCTCATCATTATCTCTACCTGGCTCTGAGGTGGGACTCCCCATCATAAACTCTCCCGCAGGAATCCAAACAAACTCGATCCCACTGTAGGGGTCGGTCCAAAGACCATTAGCTCTAGCCTTGGCCTCTGCTCTAGCCTTGGCCTCTGCTCTAGCCTTGGCCTCTGCCCTTGCCTTAGCCTCTGCTCTTGCCTTAGCCTTAGCCAATGCATCCCCCGGCTCCTCACTCACCTTCATCATCTCCAGCTTTATACCCCTAGCATCACCCGTAGGTTTCCACACCAGCTCAGCAATAGCCCCCCTGCTCACTGTCATCAGTATCAGCAAGGTAAGCACCCCTACTTCAAAAAGACGGTTCCGATCTCTTTTCATACGACTATGCCTTTTTATTGAATACTATTCATAACGCAATAGCGAACGCGCGCTACCCCGCACCTGCGGATGTTGACTGCTCTCATGCAAAATAACGGCTGCTCTGTTTACCTCTCCCTGCAGATAGCTCTGCAGTTCGCTGGTATGGATGGCTCTATCCCCGTCTTGATCGGCCTTACCTGTAACGCCCTCTAAAAAGTGGAGTGTCATCAAGCTCAACCCTGCCTCATCATCCTGCCAGGAGCTTTCATCGGCACCACTGGCACTGATCAGCACCATATTTTTTGGCACCCCTGCATCCGGTGCACGACGGTAGATCGCCTTTGCCCCCGGCGTTAGTGAGCGACCACCTGATATACCAGTAAAACAGGCATCCAGCATTACTGTGGTCTCACTGGCCGACAGCATTGCTAGCTGTTGCAGCATCCGTTTGCGCGAATAACCGGTCACTTCCGCTGTCTCTGGACGGCTATCCACCGGCAGCAGTCGCGCATCCTTACCCGTGGGCATACCATGGCCAGAGAAATAGACGTAGACCTTACTCTTATCCGCTTGAACCCGCTTGGGCAGGCTAGACTCAAAGATACCCACCATATCCCCCATGGTGGCATCTTCCTGATAGAGAATGTTCTCCTCGGGCAACCCCATCGCCTCATGGAAGAACTGGCGCATCGCTTTGGCATCATTGCGTGCATAGTGGAGCATGGGTACCCCATTACGATAGTTACGATTACCAATCACCACCGCATAGCTCTCCTCAGCAACTTTTTGATCAGAGGCCGCTCTCTGGAAACGCCAACTACGTTTTGGCTCCAACCCTTTCAGCTCCTCCGCTTCCGGACCACCCAACACAGCCAGTTGGCGTTGTTGTTCACGCACTACCTCTTCCATACGCTTGCGTCTCTCTTCCCTTGCTCTGCGCTGCTGCGCATCACGCAGTTTTCGACGGTTTTCCGCCTCCTGCTGTTGCAGTTTGGCCAGTTGAGGATCCTTTTGTAGTTGCAACGCCTCTTTAAAGTAGTTATCGCTATCTGCCACCAGCGCTGATGTATCCAGTGCTTCTGTCTCCAGCATCGGCAACTCATCAATCATCAGATCTACAGCGGCAACCTGCTGCTTCAAGGTCACAGGGACAAAGCTCTCTTGCGTCTGTGCTACGCTGTAGTGGTTATTTTCCAGATGCGCCTCAATCCGGGCCAGCTTCAACACACCATTATCTTCGCTGAAGTAAATTCTCGGTTCAACGGCGCTTGCACCACGCTTGAAATCTCGCGCCTGATCGAGCGGTACGGAGACTGTGACACGCTCATCAAACAGGCCATTGCGGGTATATAACCGTGTAAAGAAGGTGGCACTGTCTGCATCATACTTGAGCTCACCCAGTTTCGGATCACCCAACACCTCGCTAATCGTCTCAGCAAGAAATTGACGACGCATTTGTGCCCGTTTCTGGTTACTGGCACGATCTGCCTGTTCCTGTTTCACGATCTCATTATGCCGCTTCACTGCTGCATTAAATGAGTCTACCTCTGCTATGTAATCCTCTTCAATTTCACGAATCAACTCTTCACGCTGCTTTCGGGCCTGCTCCACCCTGTTCTGAAACATTGCAGTCGTCTCAAACTCATCCTTGACCAGAGTCGGTAGTGGTGGTGCCTCTGGCTTTTGAGGTGGCCGTTCGGTAAATGGCGGCACTTCGCTGGGGCGCATTACCCACTGCTGCAATTTACGCTGCGCACGCTCCCCGGCCAACTTAAAGGGGGAGAGCAGCATATCTTGTAACTTTTTTACCCGTGGATGAGCTGGGAAACGCTTCTTCAACTCTTGCAATGCCTCCAGGGCGGCGACTGAATCCCCCTCTTCCAGCCGTGTAACCACTACATTGTGTCCTGCCACAACACTACCCGGACACAACTGCCATGCCCGATTCCAATCACGAACAGGAAGTGCCTCTCGGCAGCGCTTCTTAACTAACTCTACCTCCTTCTGGCGCTTACGTTCTGCTGCCAGACGTTTTTCTTCCGCTTTGCGTTTGCGTTCTGCTGCCAGGCGTTCCTCTTCTGCCTTACGTTTGCGTTCTGCCGCTAAGCGTTGCTCTTCCGCCTTACGTTTACGCTCTACTACCAGACGTTCTTGCTCCACCTTGCGTTTACGTTCTGCTGCAAGGCGTGCCTCTGCTGCCTTGCGTTTACGTTCTGCTACCTTACGTTTGCGCTCGGCTACCAGGCGCTTCTTCTCTTCTTTACGCTTCTTCTCTGCTACGAATCGCTGTTTCTTTAATACGTCCTCAATACCTCTGAGAGGAATTTTCCACTCAACATCCAGTGTCAGCACAGGTGTCGCCAACAGAAAGAAACCAATATTATTACGTTGGCTTTGCACCACCACCGGTTGGTCTAATTTTTTCAATTGCTTGTTAAGCAGGCCCCGCAGTATTTCTGCATCTTGCTCAACGGTATCTATCAGGCGACGGTGAAGTATCTTTTCTCCTGCATTGTGTACTAATCGGACGGTTGAATCTTCAGCCAATTGTTGCGGATTTTGTTGTTCTGGCTGGTGACCTCCCCAACCCATATCATTTTCATTGACCGTCGAAGCCTCCGGATGCAGATAGGCACGCAATCCACTCCAACGCAATATTAATGAATCACCTTGCTTCTCCAGTTGTGGCTGAGGCAATTTATCCGGGTCATATTGGTCACGCTGCTCTTTGCTATTGATAAACAGTGAATCATCGGGCTGCTCTCCATTCGGAGCTATATTTTCAAGCAAATCCCCAATGGGATCATTAAACTCGGCATAGGCTTTCAACGGTGCCAACCATACAGTGCTAAGTGTAAGCAGCAGTAATGTGATCCTGACCGATGATTTTTCTCTAATTCTGTTCACTTGCGCCACCTTTATATTCCCCCGCATCATCAGATATATCACTCCAATCATAATACTTTAACATCATTATCGGTAGACCTCATAAGGGAGGAGGATCAATCGCATCTGTTCCAGTCGCTCCTGTGCTAGGGCATTGAAAAAAGATTCTCCGGTGGATGCAAGCTGCTGGCTCTCTGTAATACTCTCTCCAGCCAGCGGAGCCAGGCCATTAAAATCAATTGGGCGAGGCGATGCAGCTATAATCAGTGCCTCTTGAGCACGGCGTTGTCCTGGAGGCGGTTCACTTATCAACTCCATTTCCGATGGTGAAGGGAGCTGTATTCTCTGGTTCGGGTTGATTTGCAGTTCAAATCTTTCTGGACTGGGATAGAGTCGAACCACACTATTATCCGAAAACCATCCAAATACCCCCAGATAGAGTGGACTACGTGCACCATGCAATCTTAGAGAGAAGGGGGCACCCGCACGCAGATGACGCGATGGGAGAAGCGTGGCCTGTAGCGGTAGTTGGCGCGGGGTGGCCGTGGTTTTAATCCGTGCCTCCAGCTTGACCGACAGATGACTACCCCTGCTGCTCTTTGCCTGATCCGGGTTGATCCAACTTTCATCATAGGGGATAGCCTCTCCCAACAGTTGCAGTGCAGCCATACTATCGGCTGCGCTTCGTGCAACACCATTCTCTGGCACAGAGCGCCCCAATCGGTTGGCAACAATCCGTGCTCGCGCCATATTGCGTGCTGCCAGCAAGGCATCTTGTCGCTCTAACTGGTCAGAGACTACCGCCGAACCTGCGGCACTATACCATCCACCCTGCTGTTCCACCCGGTTAGAGGTGAGCGGCAACAGTGACTCAGGAATTGTGCTTTTGAGAATCGCTACATGTTGGTTACCCACCAGCTCGCTGACGCTCTCTTGTACCCCCTCCAGATTGAGTGACACGGTGACGCTATCGCCAAGATCACGTAGTGTTCCACTCAGACAAAGCGTATTTGATCGGGATGGTTGATGTTTCTCACCTCGCAACATCTGATTGCGCTGCTGCTCTCTTGCTAGCTTCAAAAGATGAGGGTTGAGGCTATCGATCACTCGCCTCCCCAACTCATCACCAAATGCACCAACTACCCCACTTTCTGCCTCGATAATGGGGCACAGCTGAGCTACCCTCCCCCCCGTCAACGATGGTGGTGATATCGCCTTAAATTGGTTAAAAAGTTGCTGGCCCAGTTCATGTATGGCTTCTGTTAGAGGTAGTGCATTAAACTGCTGCACCATACCGGGGTAAAATTGTGAACCACTTGCAAGCGTGGCCCCACTCTTCACCGAAACAAGTGTAGCCGATATCCGCACTCCCGTTGCTTCAGCATTCAATCGGGGGATGATCAGCAGGTCAACCGCAAGTTTCTGCCAATCCAGTTCACCATCACTGAACTGTTCTTGCTCCTGTTGTAGCTGCCTGAGATGTTTACGATCTATAAAACGGACCGCTTTTCCATTTTGTTGTAGTGCTTCCAGCAGGCGTTGGTAGTAGTGATCTGCCAGTTGCTGTGGTAGCGCAGTCTCCCCCTCAAAGATGGGGCGCAGTGCAATGGACTTGCCCGGCTCGACACTCTGTAACAGTTGCTGAGCCAACTCTCGCATAGGGTTTGCATGGGCTGTGTGCATTACAAGAAACAGCAGGGTGATGAGCCAGAGTGCTTTGGTCTGTTTAGCAACAAAATTCATGGTTAGTTCTTAAGGATGCTCTACCAGCGATGCCGATATTCTACTTTTTGTCGAACACTGTGCCGTATCTCATCACGACTCTCCTCACTGATCGTTATATTCCAGTGTAGTTCTGCATCGGACATGACGGGGGAAGATAGAGGGATTAACCAACCGGCTTCATTCCCGCCCCCTGAGTAGCTCTCTCCACTCTGTTTCAATAGTGGGTTGTTGGGTTGGTTACTTTTAACCTTTAGTTTGAGTTGCCATTTCAGCGGTATAACTTTAGAACCATTGATCATCAATCTCGGTATCGCCTCGATGGCGCAAAGTTGGCTGGCTTCAATAGGTGGTAGTGACGGTTCGCTATTGCTGTTCCAGGGTGTGTTTTCTCGATGGTCGGTTTTGCAGCGGCCTTGTGTACGGTAGATTGGTTTCCAAGCGAACAGAATTTGCTTAACCATCGGTATTGGTTCAGGAGACCGTACGGTTTGAGGCTTTGTGGGAGATGTTGGGGTTGAGTAGCCTTTGATGCCCGCAATTCCTGCTGCGGATACCAAGATTGCTGCCAATGCTAACTGCCACCCTGGTATCCTTTTTTTTGTGAGTGGGTCTGGTGACGTAGTAGATAGCTGCTCTAACTGGTTGACTGAATCCTCCAGCTCTTTGAGACTTGAGACAGGTATCAGATCGCTCTCACTGAGGCTATACTTTTCAAGACCACCTTGTATAACCTCCTGCAAATTCTGCTCTGGTATGACAAAGTGAATTTTCTTACCCGCCTCACGTAGCTCTTTTACTAGCGCTGTTGAACGTTCCAGTTTTTGGCCCATATGATGGATGGGCAGAATTTTTTTATCATGATTGACCTCTCCCGTAACCCAAAAAACTTGGTTGGGGCTCTCTGCTGGATGAGACAAGTTTCCCTGTTCTCGCAACAGGTGAGCTAGATAGACCCCTAGCTGCCAGCTTCTGCCCGCAGAAATATTAGCGTCTAGATCTATACGATAACTGGAGCCACCAAACTGCTCTTCGATCAGGCCGGTAGGTTTTTTTACAAAGGCGTGATAGGCCCGACTGATTGGGGCGGTCTCAACGGTTCGATTAATACAAACAACGGAGTCGATCCCTTCGCCCTCTTCAGTCAGGCTGAGTAGCTGAACGGGGCCCTCTGTAGTTGCAATGATAACCTGATATAGAGCCATAACTTAGTTGGTGTACTTCTGCCAGGTGATTGTTAAAACAGTGGTCTACAGCTACCAGCGATTTACCCAGCTTCCTTTGCTTGAGGAGGGTTTAGGGGTGGTTTTGGGGGCTGTTGTATTGCGACGACTGGCAATCTTTACAATACGGATATTACCCTGTTGCAACGTGATATTGGATGGGATGTTTAGCTGCTGTTTGCTCAACACTCTTTGTAGTGTTTGGTAGAGCTTACCACTGGTCATGGTCCCGCTATACCAGTATTCACAGTTGTTGGTTGAGCACTCAATTACACGTAGTTGGTCGAGACCTATTTTATCTTCAATCTGCTGGCGTTGGCTCTGCTGAAAACCCAACAGTGTGAGGTTATATTCACTTGCACCAGAGGCCACTTTAACGGTTGGCTGTGTCACACAGGCGGTGAGCGGCAACATGAGCATGGCTATCAGTACTGTTTTTATTCGATGCATGATTCTTCTCCATTGTGTCTCACTGGATCAAAAAAGAGCCAGTGAGACATCATGACAATGTGGACCTTACCAACCGCTATTTCGAGGTGTTGTACGCTTCTGACGGGTAGCGATCTTCTCGATGGTGAACTCATTACCGCTCATCTTGATATGGTGTTTGATGTTCATCTCATCCTCTCCTAACATTCTACGAAGGTTGCGATTGAGGTGGGCGCTGGATAGTTCAGACTCATACCAGTAGGTACAGTGCATACTGGAGCAGTCGGTAGGGCGCAGATGGTGATAGCCGGAGAAGATGTTGACCAGGAACTCCTCCATTCTCATCCGCTCATCGCTGCTAAAGCGGCTAAAATTAAGCGTGTACCCTTTTTTCATCCCTTCAGAAGAGAGAGAGCTACCACTATCGCTACCCATACCGCTCATCTCATCGAGCTTGATACGAAGCGCATCACCGAGATCCGTTGCCAGCTTTTTGGCATTATTTCCCACAATCTCTTTCAGACACTCAGCATTACAGTCTGCAGGACCATTAAAACGGTTAGTGACTTCAAAGTCCCCCATAAATTGTCCAGACTGGACTGCCAACATCCGACCAGAGATGCGAGTGTTAATTTTGGTGGTGTAGTCCATATCTTTTGCACTGGCATAGACTTGGAATAGCACTGCAACATCAACCGGTGGGGATTTCTGGCTACGTGCAATATCTAGGATTTCTACATCACTGCGGCGAGTTCTCCCTTGTGCATAGCCACCACTGCCATCCATTGACTCCTTAGAGGAGACAGCCGCTTCATCATAGACGTTATACCCCATACTGTGTAACACACTATTGAGTTCGTTCAAGACCCGATTAAAGACCCGAGAACCGCGCTTGATAGTGTCTTTATCGGCATCATCACTAAACACCATCACGTGAGGTCCTGCAGCCTGGGTGGCCGTAGATAGTCCCATAGCCCCCAACATCAGTGCAGCACTGGTCATTACTGTTAATGCTGTCCTCAATATCTGCTTCATACCATACTCCTTACTTTGTTAACATTTATAAAATCATACCGCACACACCAAGTATGCACACCTTAATCTATGAAAAGATTAGGCTTAAAAATTGAGGGTTCGGAAACCATTTCCTCGATTTTTTGTTTTATTTCTCTCAATTTTCAGCCCATCAAAATCATCGTTCTCTTCAGTTAGTATCGGGCGCTTTGCTGGTTTGGTGCGCCCCACCCCCAGCGCCTTGTCTATTCGCAATGTAGATGTGGTTACACCATTTTTAGCATCTGTAACCCGGTCCCCAGTTTTCATCATTACATCAACCATTTCATCAACGCTTATCTTTTGATTGTGTGACCGCATCAGTGCAAATGCCCCTGCCACATGTGGCGCAGCCATTGAGGTGCCACTTTTTTTTGCAAATCGGAGCCCTGGAATAGATGAATGTATCGCTTGCCCTGGAGCCAACAGATCCAAAAATGGCGAACTATTGGAGAATGATGCTACTCCTCCAGCACCATTATATGCCCCTACACTTACTGCTTCTGTAACACACGCCGGGCTATTCAGGCTATTTTCAAAGGATTCATTACCGCTGGCTACTACGGTTGCAATGTTGGCCTGTTTCAGCAGATCAATCATGACGGCGTAGGGCCAACTTTCACGATCACAGCTTGCTTCAAACTTCCCGCCTCCCAAACTCAAGTTTACCGCCGCAATATTATATTGGTAGCGCTTACTGTAAACCCAGTCCAGCCCTTGAAGAATATCAGATAGGTAGGCACCAGTAACACAGTCTTTCTCTCTCTTGTCACACCCTTTTTCTGCATGAAAAACCTGTACTGCCAGTATTTTTGACTTGGGAGCCACTCCAGTAAATGAGGCCCCATTTCCTGCGACAATCCCCGCAACATGAGTGCCATGTTCACACCCTTTTTCACATGGCTTTGCAGCCCCCATACCGAGCTGTTTTTCCTTTCTATTCGGACACAAGGTGACTGAGTCTTTACTGTTACTTGAAAAACAGGCCTCTTCTATCACTTGCTCACGCAAAAAAGGGTGATTTGCATCGACTCCCGTATCCAAGACAGCCACAGTCTGCCCACTACCCTGAATACCTTGCTTCCAGACTTTTTGGCTGCCAACTGCCGGGATAGAGTTTTGTAAAGAGACCTTCTCTACTCTATCCTGATAAACCCCTGCTATAGTTTGAGCCGTTACCATACTTTGAAGTTGCTGCTGGTCAACTGACATTGCCAATGCAGGGATATTTGCATAACGAATCATTTGGTTTAGATTAACCCACCCCAGTTCATTAATAGCTTGATCTTGAAGTTGCTTTACATAGTCGTTAAAACCAACCCAACCTCGTGGCCTATTTTTTGAAGGAGCTTTCATCATTGCGATGACCTTTACTTTTTCATGGCCATGCTGGCTCGCTTCAAGCAATGATTGGCTTATATATTTGCTATCTGCGGCCACCCCTGACCCAGTTAGAAGGCAAAGCAGTACGCTGGCTACTGGGTAACTTAGCAGGCTTTTAAAACTTCTATTCAATGACACGTTCTTCCTTGCTGCTCTACCATTCACGGGTCCAGCTTTTATTAATAGATGGATCATCCAGATAACTCAAGTTCTGGTGATATTTTCCATTATTCCAAGTTATTTGTTGGTTATGGTAAATCATCTCCCACCTCAGTACTTTCTCCACGAATCTATCTACCTGCTCTGGGGTCATACCAATAACCCACCCCTCTTTATATTCCTCAAGCGCTCTTTCAGTATCTTGACGATGCGCACGCATCAGTTTTGCAAGCTTCTTCACTCCCGATGAGACATTCTCTTCCATCGTTAGCTGTTGACCTATTCTTGGGAGCTGCATAACCCCTCGCTCACCATAAATACCCAGTGTATAGTGCTGAAAATCTGAACCCACTTTGGCAACAGCCAGAGCAAGTGCAGGGGACACCCTCTCTTTTTGCGCTTCTTGGATGATTATCCGCTTGACTTCTCCCTTATCCATTCCTGCTGCTAACGTTACTTGGAAAATAGTAACACTTATTAGTAGTAATAAATTAATGACTTGCTTTTTCATTGCTTACCCCTTGTAAGAATAGTTATAAAATACTGCATAAATGAACTAACAACCTTTCACTAGCAATCTATGGGATGATTTGGGCCATTTTTCTGCCCTATTGAGATTCTCTTTTGAAAAAAGCACACACTTGCATCGACAGTTACTTCCAAGTGGCTCAAGCCCCCGGCAGGCAGACTTCGGGTGGCCAATCCTCCTACCGCGATAGCGGTTTAGTCCAAGAGTCAGGTGCTGACTGCCACCTCCAGATCTTCATCACCATCTTAGAGGGCCGCTTTTGTTAAGGGTTGCCAGTCATCTACCCTTACAGATATCCGTTTTGGGGCAGCAGGTGGTTAGGGGGTAGATGTCTGGCAACCCTTAACACAAACACACCCCCATAACCTCTTCAGATTGAACCTTGTAGCCTCAAAGGCTTTAGCACTCACAAAGATTGACCCACCCAGTGCTCACGAAGTTGACCCACCTACTGTTGGTGCTCGTTCAAACTGACCCACCTTCTCTTCCTCTAACCCCACACAGATAGAGGAGCACACTTACGGTATTTCCAATACTGGATTTACCGATGTGTACCGATACCAAATCCTGCGCCCACTGTGGTGATCATTTTCACTATCGCCCCCAAAACCCCACCCAGAGCTACTGCTCTAAATCTGCCTGTCAGCGTGCCCGTAAAACTCTCTGGGAGAGAGAGAAGCGTC
>JABHIC010000066.1 GCA_018671205.1 Gammaproteobacteria bacterium | reverse complement strand
ATTCAGCTCTGCCCTTCCGGTACGCCGGCATACATAATCCACTTCGGGGACCTCCATCAATTCTGTATCGATCTGCTCAATAAGACGGTTGCTCTCCTCCAGGGAAACGCCTGGAAAAGTCACCGCAGTAATGGTAAGTGTCCCTTCGTTAAATTCCGGGAGGAAAGAGTTGCCGAATCTGGAGAAAAGCACCAGGGCAAAGACCAGCAGTCCTGCAGCAAGAATTACCACCTGGAGCCTCCATTTGAGCAGTAGAGGCAGCATCTTCAGGTACCAGCTGTTAAGGTGTTGTACCAGCCGGTTGCCTCCTCGTTCATCGCGTTCGAGTTGCCGCTTGCCGGTGAGCATGTAACTGGAGAGGACCGGGGTGAGGGTTAGGGCCACCACCAGGGAAGCTACCAGCGAAACAATAAAGGTGATGCCAAGGGGCTTTAGCATGCGCCCCTCCATCCCTGCCAGGAAAAAGAGTGGAATAAAAGAGACAATGATGATCAGGGTGGCCTGCACTATGGAGGAGCGAATCTCCACCGATGCCTGGTAGATCACCTGTAGCTTTCCCTGCTGCTCCGCTTTAGGTTTCCTGTGGTTCTGTTTGAGACGTTTCAGCACATTTTCCACATCGATGATGGCATCGTCCACCAAGGCTCCAATGGCAATGGCCATGCCCCCAAGCGACATGGTGTTGATGGTGAGCCCCATCAGCCTGAGTGTAATCAACGACAGCATCAGGGAGAGGGGAATGGCCACCAGGGAAATGAGTGTGGTACGCACATTCAGCAGGAAGAGAAACAGGATGATGGACACAAATAATCCGCCTTCCAGCAATACCCGGAACACATTGGAAACTGCCGTATTAATAAAATCGGCCTGACGGAAGATCTCTGAATTGATCTCCACATTGTCGGGCATGGTGGCTTGTAATTCTGCCAGGGCAGATTCCACCTCTGCGGTAAGGGTCAGGGTATTCACATTGGGCTGTTTCAGGATGGTCAGGATAACAGCGGGTTCGCGGTCCAGCCAGGCATCTCCCACACGGTCGGGATGGCCAATTTTTACCTCAGCCACATCGGCGATCTTTACGGGCTTGTCATTCCTGATCCTGATCACTGCGGAGCCAATGTCGTCCGGATTGGTAGAGCGTCCGGTGGCCCGGACAGCATACTCCTGTCCGTACTGGTTGATGATGCCGCCCGCTGCATTGCTGTTGGTGTTTTCTGCAGTGGCAATCAACTCCTCCAGGCTTACATCGTGATATTTCATTTTGTGGGGATCCACCAGGACCTGGTACTGCTTTGGCAAGCCTCCGATGACCACCACCTGAGCCACTCCGGTCACCGATAGAAGCCGCTGCCGTACCTGCTTATCGGTAATGGTCCGCAGGTCGAACATGGAGAGAGAATCGGAGGTAAGTGATACCAGCATTACTTCTCCCATCACGGAGGTCTGTGGTGCAAGAATGGGCGCTTCAATATGCTTGGGAAGCAGGGTCGTGATGGTAGGCAGCTTTTCACTGACGATCTGTCGCGCCCTGTAAATATCCGTATTCCAGTCAAACTCCACCCAGACGATGGAGAATCCATAAGAAGAACTGGAGCGTACCCGTCTTACATCGGTGGCCCCGTTGAGTGACGATTCGATGGGAAAAGTCACCAGGGCTTCTACCTCTTCGGCTGCCATTCCATGCGCATCGGTCAGCACTACCACGGTAGGTGCCGTTAAGTCGGGAAATACATCGATTTCCATATCCCTGGCTGTAAATAGTCCCCCAATCACCAGCATCAGTGACAGAAAGATGATCAGCATCCTGTTAGCCAGGGAGTATTGTATGATTTTGTTTAGCATCTCTTTTTCTTTTAATGGGAATGTCCGTCTCCAACCACGCCGCTTGCCATGGAAGCCGCTTTAACCAGCATAACTCCCCGGGTAACCACCCGCTCTCCTGCATGCAGCCCCCCTGTGATTTCCACCCTAAGGCCATCATTTTCGCCGGGTGTGACGGATCGCTTGGTATAGGTTTCTCCAGTGACCTGGACATAGAGATAATATCCTCCCTGCTCTTCGGTGAGGGCGGTGGCCGGAACAGCCAGTATATCGTTTCTCTCCTCTGCCTGCAGGAAGACTTCAGCAAATGCGCCCTCCAGCAGGTGTCCATCGTTTTCCAGCTTGAAAATGATCGGCAGGTAGTGGTCATTTTCGGCCACGGAAACACCGGCAGCAAGCAGCCTTCCATTCATCTCCTCCACTGTAAAGACCTGGTCGGTATAGGCCGGTCTGAAATGAGCTGTATTTATCTTTTTCAGCTGACTGTAGTACTGCTGCGGAAGGTCGGCCCGAAGCATCAGGGTACGGTTGGTGGAGAGGGTGGCCAGTAGCTTGCCTGGCTCCGTATACTCTCCGTCCGAAACCAGTAATTCATGAACGGTCCCGGATACGGGGGCTGTTACGTTGACACCACCATCCGAAATGTTGGCTGCCAGGCTGTAATAGCGCAGACTATCCTCTACATAGGTGGACCTGGACTCCTGGAACTGCCGTTCGGAAAGGGCATCCTGTTCATACAGTACCTGGTGTCGCTGGTATTCACTGCGACTCTTCTCCAGACTGTTTTTGGCCTCCTCATAACGCAGTTTCACATTGTCTTCCACCAGGGTCTCTGAAGAGAGGGTAAAGAGCAACT
>JABHIC010000065.1 GCA_018671205.1 Gammaproteobacteria bacterium | reverse complement strand
GAACTCATAATCAAATACTCAAATACTCTTCTTAACTACTGCGGTAGGAACATTGGGGCTTTTCAGGTTTACCGTTATCGTCTGTGATCGCGGACACCCCCCCCAACCCATATCTTCCTTCGATACCGCACCCCATTTAACAGAGTTCCTCATCATCAAGGTCTCTGTACAGCAGGTGCGATTTTTAAAATGAACGTGCCTGGCCCCAACATAGGAGACAACCATCGTTTTTTTTGCGGTTGTTCTCCTCTCACATATATTCAGCTCATGCAGAATAGATGCTCTGAAGTTACTCAACTCAATAGTGGTATTGGTCAGCCCCATATCAGTTACCGGTAAAGCACCCAAGCCAGCATAACCAGCAGGCCGATAATCATGGCAAAGGCGTAATGGTAGAGGTATCCACTCTGCAGGTGGCGGATAAAGGCGGCAATCTTGCCTACCCCATAGGCAGAACCATTCACCAGCAGCCCATCAATCAACTTCATATCTCCATACTTCCAGAGGAGCCCCCCCACCCCACGTGCCCCCCCCGCAAAGAAGATCTCGTTGAAGCGGTCAAACCCATACTTGCTCTCCAGAATGGAGTGGATCGTCGAGAAACGCTGCTGAATCGCCTCAGGAATATCGGGACGTACCCTGTAAAAGTAGTAGGCGGTACCGACTCCCGCCAGCGCTAACCAGAAAGGGAGTGCCATCACCCCATGAAGCACAAATCCCGCCACACCATGGAACCCTTCGCCTAGCTGAGCCAGCACATCATGCTCCGGTTTGACCTGAATGGCATCACCGAAGAAGCCGGAAAAGAGCATCGGCTCAACGAAGAAGGCACCGATCAAGAGTGACGGAATAGCCAACGCAATCAGAGGGCCGGTAACAACCCAGGGAGGCTCATGTGGATTCTTGCCATGACCATGCACCTCATCAACCTCGGTATTATGTTCATCATCATGGTGATGATGCGCCTTATGAAAACGCTCTTCACCGTGGAAAACCAAAAAGAACATACGGAAACTGTAGAGTGCCGTGATAAAGACCCCTAACAGTACCGCGATGTAGGCAAAGGTGGAGCCTGCAGTATTGGAGGCGTGCACCGCCTCAATAATCGCATCCTTGGAGAAGAAGCCGGAAAAACCGGGAAAACCAATCAATGCCAGAGAGCCAACCAGTGAGGTCCAGTAGGTGATCGGTAGATATTTTTTCAATCCACCCATGTGGCGCATATCTTGTTCATGGTGCAGAGCAATGATCACCGAACCGGCCGCCAGGAAAAGCAGAGCCTTGAAGAAGGCATGAGTCATGAGGTGAAAGACCCCCGCCGCATAGGCTGAGGCCCCCAAGGCAACCGTCATATAGCCGAGCTGGGAGAGTGTCGAGTAGGCGACCACACGCTTGATATCATGCTGTACCAGCCCTAAAAAGCCCATAAACAGTGCAGTAATTGCACCAATCACCAACACCACGGAGAGTGCGGTCTCAGAGAGCTCAAACAGCGGAGACATCCGCGCCACCATAAAGATACCGGCAGTAACCATGGTCGCTGCGTGAATCAAGGCAGAAATTGGCGTTGGACCCTCCATGGAGTCAGGGAGCCAGACATGCAGGGGCACCTGTGCGGATTTGCCCATCGCTCCGATAAAGAGGAGGATGCAGATCACGCTCATCACAGACCACTCTGCCCCCTCAAAAATCTCAATCGTCTGCCCCTCAACAGCGGCCGTTCCGGCAAAGACCTCTGCATAATCGAGTGTGCCAAAATAGAGTAGTACCGCCGCAATTCCGAGCAGAAAACCAAAATCCCCTACCCGGTTAACCAGAAATGCCTTGAGGTTGGCGTAGATTGCTGTCTCTTTCTGGAACCAGAACCCAATCAGCAGATAGGAGACCACACCCACCGCTTCCCAGCCAAAGAAGAGCTGCATAAAGTTGTTGGACATTACCAACATGAACATGGCAAAGGTGAAGAGCGAAATGTAGCTAAAGAATCGTTTGTAGCCCGGATCTTCCTGCATATAACCGATGGTATAGATGTGAACCATCAGGGAGACAAAACTGACTACCACCAGCATCATCGCGGTAAGCTGATCGACAAGAAAGCCCACATTGAAGCTGATTCCATCACTGACCAGCCAGGTATAGACATTGCCATTAAAGGTGTTGCCATCAATAGCGGTATCCTGAAAGACGATCAGAGAGAGCACAAAAGAGGTTGCAACCCCCCCAATGGTAACGATGTGAGCGACCTTACGCTCCATCCAGTGGCCAAAAATCCCGGCCAGAACAGTGCCCACCAGTGGGGCCAGAACAATTCCAAGGTAGATCGATTTCATTATGCGCCCCTACCCTTTTAGTGTGTCGAGATCATCGACATTAATGGTTCTACGGTTACGGAACAGCAGTATCAAAATCGCCAATCCAATAGCCGCCTCTGCTGCGGCCACCGTCAGGATAAAGAAGACAAAGACCTGTCCATTGGGATCTCCCAGATAGTGGGAGAAAGCGACAAAGTTGATGTTGACCGAGAGTAGCATCAGCTCAATCGCCATCATCATGATGATCACATTTTTTCGGTTGAGGAAAATTCCAGCCATACTCAGGGTAAAGAGCAGTGCCCCCAGAATCAAGAAGTCAGATAGTAGAATCATCCCTTATCTCCCTCCCGAATATCGAGCAAACGGACGCGATCACTGCGCTCAACCCGATGCTGATCAGGAACACTCTGTTTTTTGCTGTTGGGACGTTGCCGGAAGGTAAGCCCAATTGCGGCCACAATGGCAATCAGCAGAATCGCGGCAGCCACCTCGAAAGAGAATACGTGAACCGTATAGAGCTGTTCTCCCAGCTCTTTGGTATTGCTATAGTCCGGGCCATGCGGTACCGGAGCTGGGAAATTTTCCGTACTAAAGTAACGTCCTCCCAGCACCACTCCCATCTCAACCACAATAGTGGCAGCAACCAGTGCACCGGCAGGAAAATAACGGGTAAACCCTTCTCGCAGGGGATCCATATTGACATCAAGCATCATCACTACGAAGAGGAATAGCACCATCACGGCCCCCACATAGACCAGTACCAGAGTAATAGCGAGGAATTCTGCCTCCAGCAACAACCAGAGTGCTGCAGTGGTGAAGAAGGCGAGAATCAGGAAAATAGCCGCATGAACCGCATTTTTAGCGGTAATCACACGAAACCCTGCAAATAGCAAAATCGCACTAAAGAGATAGAAGAGTACACTGGTCATT
>JABHIC010000064.1 GCA_018671205.1 Gammaproteobacteria bacterium | reverse complement strand
TCCGACTAAAGTCATCCTATCTCCGGAACTGGGCAAAATATTCCCGGACATTAAACTTGCCACCAGGAAGCTCAAGACACAGCTCAAGGGACGATGCAGTCGCGACCTGGGGGGCGGTGACACCAAGAGAAGTATGGAGAGCCTCCTCACGCGGGTCAGTAGATGGCACTATTTCGACGGGACCATCGATGGAGGCTCTAGCCGCACAAGACCACACCCAGCCTACAACTGGTGGGCTAATGATATAGCTCAGGGGATGGAAGACAACACCACTGAAACATCTACCTCCACACTCGCCTACACAGGCACATCATCCCTTCCTAAGCGTATTCTCTCCATATACCCTTCTCTGCCTGAACCTGTGAATGAATTGCTGGAAAAACTCAGTGTTCACTACCCCGCTGAGCTTGTCGAAAATGGAGAATGGGCCAACTGGCTCAAACATACAGCGCTCACCCCCTTCAAAAAAGACATAGCTTTTCTCAAGAAACACCTCCCGTTAGCCACGCTTCTCCCTTATGTGAACCGGGATATACCGTTATTATCTGGGATGACGTTTTCCTCCCCAGAGGACCCCGAAGCACCACCGTACTTCCTTTTTGATGGCTACAGCTCCCAAGGCGACAAATTACATGGGCTGAATTTCGAGGGCCCTCTCAAACTCAATTCCCTTCCCAGGGACATCTGGCGAGGGGCAGCACGCGCACACCAACGCTCCTTCCGCCATCAGTCCCCTGTAATCCAACGCATAGTCTGCCTGGAACATAACGAACGTATCACACCCCTTGGACCAGTATCCTTGAGGATGTATCTACTAGAGGAAGATAACAGACCTTTCATTCTCCCACCCATCATCACTCAGATATACAATATGCACCTCCGTGATACTGACCCCAGGGTAATGGTGAGTGACGCCTCGTACAGGACTGGAGACACTACTGCGGCCCATGCCTTCAATAACGATCCACTCCCAGTCAAACACGCACACGGTGGAATAGCCATATTTGATGACCTCCAAGGCCCCCCAGCATTGGGGATAACGCTTACTGGGCTTGAAGAACTGGAGGGCATTAATGCATACCTGGGAGAGACCGTCACAGGCCTTGTAATGATCATGCTCAGATCACTAGCGCCGACTCCTGTCGATACTTATATGGACTGTAAATCGGTCTTAGATAAAACAGCCCAAACGGATGGTGCCCTCTGTGGGCAAGGCCACATGGAAAACCTTTTTGGGGAACTACATGCCACTTATCACCGACTCAAGCCAAATCATCCCAGGATTCGATGGGTTGCAGGACACCCAGATGAGGCACGCACCAAAGGATCAATCACCCGACCACCCATTCCACGGGACCAATGGACGACTGCAGATGCGGGCATATACGTCGCTGACCACCTCGCGGACCTTACCCGGACAGCATCACAGGCACTCGCACACAGAGCTCTCTCTCCACGCAAACTAGTCACCATCAGCATTCATCAGATCCTACCCTTCATCAGCCAACCTGGGGACTGGTTCCTCACTAAGGACGGCCTCCCTTACCTAGCATCCCCTGGAGCTCAATGGGTAAAGAATACCACACAGGCATATCTTCGGGAACGGAATCATCTGTCAATCAGAGACTTTGACTGGACGACCTCCACCACCGGCATGATTGGTCCCACGGTCGGCCTCTTAGGGGGTAATATGCAAATCTCGACAAGGGGATACTGGCTGAACTACATCTTAGACAGAATACCACATGGCCGTAACCTCCTGAAATACAATCCAGACGAACCCTGGCTAGCATGCCCCTGCTGCGGCGGGGAAGAAGAAGACTTTGAACATCTACTCGACTGTGAAAACATGTCTCAGAGGAAAATTCGTGCCAAAATCCATCTCCAAGTAGACCACCTTCTTAGGAAAGAAAACCCGCCCCCAGAGGTCCTCACTTTCCTCAAAGCATATGCGAAAACGGCTCTCAACCCATCCCCCATCACCCCCTCGGACCGCTTGAGTGGCTGGCTCACTCGCCCTACAATTGTATTCTTAGCACAGGCAGCAGGGCACACCATTCTCAGCCCTGCACTCTACTACGACCTCCAGGCTCTACTCCCCTCTGTACTACTCTGTTTCCTCGAAGGAATTTGGGAGATGTGGCGTAACCGATGCCTGATACACAAAGAAGTCAATGGGGTACAAATAGAGAACTTCTCGAAAACCGACGATACGGTACATAGTACTCCCACACTAGCCAGTTTTGGATTTTCTAATTCCAACGATGTTTTCACACCCGTGACTGTCAGACGGAGGAAACGCATCCATTATACCTCCGAGATAGGGACACAAACCCCTACGCCTCCCCCCACAATTCATGCTTTCTTCCCTACGGTTATCCACCCGAGGCCACTAACTTCCCCACAGCAGAGGGCCCTGGGCACCCCCCCGACTCCATCAACCGATCTTCCCCCGTCTCAGATTGACTG
>JABHIC010000063.1 GCA_018671205.1 Gammaproteobacteria bacterium | reverse complement strand
TGATGGATGAGCACCATCAACAGCTTTTCAATCTTGTGAACCTCTTTATTGACCTTTACTGTGAGCCAGATCCACAGCGTAAGACCTATTATGACTCCCTGAAAAAACTCTCCGACTACGCTCAAAAGCACTTTCGGACAGAAGAGTGGCTGCTCTCGGAGCAGAACTACCCCCTGTTACAAGAGCAGGAGGCAGAACACTCCCGATTTGAGGACAGAGTCATCCGTTATACCGTACAGCTCGATCTGAATCAGCTTCCGGAGTTGGTCCAGTTTCTGGTGGAGTGGCTGGTTCACCATATTCTGGAGGAGGATATGAAGTATAAACCCTATCTGGAGGGGCAAGCGGAGGAGTAATCCATAGTGCTCCGACAAACTAGGGCCACCGGGGTATCAGGTGGCCGCCCAGTGTGCAGTTTTGATTCCCTCGCCCAGATCGGCCTCAATCAGACGGCGTCTTACCTCTAATAGCCGCTCAATCAGCAGTGGCTCCTGCTGCTCGTAGGCTGCGGCATCCGGGGTTCGTTTGACGACCACCCCCAGTAGCTCAGTAATGGCATTGCCAATCGAGTTCTGACTGATCGTAACGATCAGCTTCCCTTCATGGTTGCGGTAGATCAGCTGTTTGAATGCGGGTTGCCAGCGAATGGCATTGGCATATTGGGCATCGACGATACACTGCTCACGTACCTTCTTCGCGGCAGCGAGGAAGTCATTGTTGAAGAGCAGGTTTCTCTCAACCTGCTCGGTGAACCAGGTCTCTTTTGGAATCGGGGCATTGCGGGTGGAGACCTGAGTGAAGAATGTGCGATAAAAATCGATAAAACCCTTGAGGATCAGGTCATACTCACGCCAGAAGTGGCTATCCTTCAGTGCATCGCACCCCCCCTGAACCTCCCAGCTTGGCAGCCCTTGTGGGTACCCGGTTAATGGAAGGGTTGCGGAGTGGTCATCGATCGGTTTGAGAATTTTAAGATCAAGGAAGGTGAAGAACTCCTGATATACCTCACGGATGTATGCCTGAAACAGGCTGTGTTGACCCCCATCAGTTAGGTTTGGGTTTTCTGGGTCTGCCGGTTTCGCATTTTTCAGCTGTGCCATATCAAAGACGATAAAATGGTTGTGTAGCATCCGAATACTGGGGACGCCTGGAGAGGTCAGTGACCAGGTAGCATCCAGGCTCGCCTCACCCGCAAGCACCAGTGTCTCGTTCGGGTCAGGGAATGTCTCCAGCATATAGTCGATGATGATCTGATTCATCCGGTTCCAGACATTTTTCACCGCATCGGGCACCTGGGTACGGCGTACCGGTCTGCCGAGAGGGTTCAGAATCGTTTTCGAGGTGTTGTAGATGATAGAGGTATCAAAGGTGGTGCTGTGGCCCAGCGCCTTACGGTAGAGCAGAAGGTTCTCCGGGTTTCTGAGTAGCCCATTGTTGTGCTCAAGGTCATTGAGGTTTTCCGTACTGTTAAAAAACTCGTTGGGCTTCATCCCCTCGGGAACATCCAGTGGAATGGGGCGAAATGGTGTGCTGATTTCTCGTGGTCCGGATCTCATAAGGCTACTCGTGCAGTGGGTTATTGGTGATTATAGGGTACCTCTAAACGCTTACTCGGTTGTCAGTTTATCGAGTATGGCAAAGATTTCTGGCCGGTTCCAGTAGATTGAGCGGCTCACCGAGTAGCGTACCCGGCCATCCCGGTCGATCAGGAATGAGCTGGGGAGGCTGAATACATTCCACTGGTGGGCCGCTGTGCCATCTCTGTCCAGCAGTACCGGAAAATCGATCTTCACCTTTTTCATGAAAGCGCTGACCTCGCTTTGCGTCTCCTGAAAATTGATCGCCAGAATCTCCAGCCCCTGTGCGCTGTAACGCCGGTAGAGGGCATTCATGGAGGGGATCTCCTCCACGCAGGGGGGGCACCAGCTGGCCCAGAAGTTGATCAGCACGATCTTGCCATGCAGTTGGCTCAGTCTGAGTGTCTCTCCACTGCTGCTCTGTAGGGTAAAGTCGGGGGCAGTGGGCCTCTCGGTGATCGGGGTAAGGCGGTATAGGTCGACCTCGGTAGCTACTGGTTTTGTCAGTGCTTGTTGAATGGGACGGGTTGGAAAAGTGTATTGCTCCAACTGCTGGGCGAGTTGATGCAGCTGTCGGGGGAGTTGTCCCCTGATCCGCCGCTCTGCCGGATTCTTGCTGGGGTCATGCATGATGTACCAGTCGCGGATATCGGCAAGTGGATAGAGGGTGGCGGCAGATCCGGCACGCCATAACCGCTCCATCACCTGTGAGATCCGCTTCGCATGTTGCCCCTTTTCTGGCTGAAACAGGGCGACAGGTATATTGGTCAGCGAGAGGATGGGGGCCGGTTCAGCGGCATCCCCCGCCCGCTCAGGCGCAATAAACAGGTTGGGGTAGAGCAACGCTACGCCGCTCAATGAATGCTCATCAGGGTGATTTTGTTGCCAGATTCGTACCCCACGCAGTAGCGGAATGGACATGCGGTCATAAGAGAGGAGCAGAATCTTCTTCCGGGTGTGCTGCTGTGCGGCCTCGATGATTCGCGCAATTCGTCTGCCATCCAGTGCCATTACCGTTTTGTCATCCCGGGTCAGGAACAGATCTTCCAGTATACGGCTGCTCCACACCTCCACTCCACTCTGTTGAATCGACTCCAGCAGCTGTTGGAAGTGGGGGCGCTCCTCCTCCACCAGGTCACTGAACCAGAGGGTGACCAGCTCTCCCTCTGCCGCCATCACCCGGATCTGTAGCTCATTTCCCTCCTCATCGGCAACCGAGAAGTCAGTGTGGCCGGTCAGCGGAGTGGAAAAGAGGCAGAGGGCGAGCAGTAGGCGAGGTATCAACGGTTGTGGGAAGAGAGGAGGCAGCATGGGGTGAGATCAATAGTCTGTGTGCCCTATAATATCAGGGTGCGGAATAAATAGCGCAGTGATGCTATTTTATTAGAGGTACTCTAGACTCGGTTATGGTAAAAGTGAGGAGTGGAGAGGTGGCGTGAAGATGAGGCGCTAATTTATATTCGGCAAGGAGGAAGTGTGGAGAGGGGTAGATGGGTGAGGCGGGGAATTCAGGGGTGAATAGTGGCACGATGATTTATCGTACCCTACTGCTGAGTGTAGGGTTGCCTCTGCTGCTTGGCACTCTGCTGGTCTCGCTGTTTCCTGAGTGGAAACTTTCTCACTACCCAATCCATGCGATGGTTGAGGGGGTGGGCGCTTTCGCGGCATTAACGATTGCGATCCTGATGGTGATTATGATCCGGCTTGACCATCTCTCTACCCACTACATCTGGGCCGCAACTGCACTGATCGGAATGGGGATACTGGACGGCTTTCATGCCATACTCCAGAGCGACAATACCTTTGTCTGGCTGCATAGTCTGGCCACGCTGGTGGGGGGGACCATTTTTGCGGCCATCTGGAGCCCGGCCTCATGGCGAACCCCCCGGAGACAGCAACAGCTGCTCTATTTGGTTACGATCTCTTCTGTTTTATTGAGTGTGGGCTCTCTGCTCTTTCAGGAGTCTCTGCCGCTGATGGTGGAAAACGGCCTGTTTACGCGACTGTCAAAGCTGATTAACTTTATTGGCGGGTTCGGTTTTCTGCTCGCAGCGAGCTATTTTATCTACCAGTTCAGGCGGGGCGGTGGTATGAGGAGTGCCCAAGAGTACCAGAATGGGAGTTTGGTATTCGCCAACCACTGCCTGCTGTTTGGTGTTGCCGCAGTGCTTTTTGAGTCCTCTGTGTTGTGGGATGCTGGCTGGTGGGGATGGCATCTGATACGGCTGCTGGCCTATCTAACGGTTCTGGTCTATCTGTTTATTCTGTTTAAAGAGGACCATGGGCGATTGAGGAAACAGGCAGTGTCGTTGCAGGAGGCCAATGATGCAATCCATGCAATGGATGGTTTTCTCTCTACCATGAGCCATAAACTACGCACGCCACTGACCTCGATTATTGGTAATAGTGAGCTTCTTGCCGAGCGGGAGAGCGACCAGGAGCAACAGGAGCTGATTCAGGCGATTGAGGTTGCGAGCCGGTGTCAGCTGGCGCTGGTCAATGATATCCTCGATATGTACAAGATGGAGTCTGGAAAGTTCGTCATCGATGAGGCCCCTTTTGAGCTCTCGACACTCCTAGCGGAGATTGAACAGATGTTTTCTCTCTCTGCCCGGAATGCCGGACTGGCGCTGGTGGTTGAGCAGAAAAACCGGGAGCGCTATCCATTAATGGGTGATCAGCATCGGATGAGGCAGGTGTTGATCAATCTGATTGGTAATGCAATCAAGTTTACGCTGCATGGGCGTGTCACCGTGGTTAGTGAGGTGAGAGGGGATGAGCTGATTGTAGCGGTGAAAGATACCGGTATCGGTATCTCGCCGGAGGCAATAAAAAAACTTTTTCAACATTTTGAAGAGGAGAATAGGTCGATCTCTCACCACTTTGATGGCTCCGGGATGAGGCTCTTCATCTCGAGTCGTCTAGCCACCATGATGGGGGGACGTATTGAGATATCCAGCACAGAGGGGGTAGGGTCTGAGATCCGATTGATTCTCCCCTATCGCCCAGCGGAACCATCGCTGCGCCAGCCGGGAATGCGCGCTACGGTACATGAGTCGTCGCTCATCGGCCATGTCCTGATTGCGGAGGATACCCCTGAGTTGCGGCTGCTGGTATCCCGTATTCTGCAGGGAATGGGGGTCACGGTAACCACCGTGAATAATGGCAAGGAGGCGTTGGAGCTGGCCACTCGTGACCCCTTTGATCTGATTTTGATGGATATACAGATGCCGGTGATGAATGGTGTTGAGGCGACTGCGGCGTTACGGGCAGAAGGGATCCAGATTCCGATTGTGGCACTTACCGCTAATGTGATGCCGAAACATCGTGATGCATTTAATGCGGCGGGGGGGAGTGGTTTTCTCACCAAACCGATTGATAAGAAAAATTTGAGAGCGGTGTTGGCAGAGTATCTAAATGTGGAGTAGAGCCTGTTGACTCTTCTGTTGACGGCAACCGCCCGTCAGGCCCGTTTCCTGAGGGATCGTTGGGCTACTGTGCAGCTGGAGCAGGAGATAATGGCCTGGGAGACCCCGCCGATTCTATCGGTACAGGCGTGGATGCGTCAGCAGTGGGATCGACAGTTGCAGCAGGGGATGGCGCTGCCCCACCTACTGACCCCGGATCAAGAGCGGCGGGCCTGGCAGCAGAGTCTGCCACACCAACTTCTTGAGGAGAGCCATTTTTTACGCCAGGGAGATCTGCTCAACCATGCGATGGTCGCCTATCGCACCTTCTATCTGTGGAGGGAGGAGGGGGAGTTGATGGCCCATGCTCTGGTGGATACCCATCTGGAAGAGCTGGAGCTGTTTCACTACTGGAGCCAAGCGTTTGAGCAGCGTTGTGAGATGGAGCAGTGGTTGCCGGGGGTAGCCCTGAGCGGCTGGGTGGTTGAGGCACTAGAAGAGGGGACTCTCCCCTATCCCCCCACGATTAGCCATTATCAATACCATAATTGGAACCGGGCGGAGCAGCGCCTGTTGTCATGTATGGAGCGGTTGGGGGCAAAGTCGGTAGCGGCTCTGGTTCCACCACGGGTGGCGGAGTGTGGTCAGACCACCTTTGTGGACCCCGATGCCGAGATGAACGGGGTGGCAGCATGGCTCTACCATACAGAGGGTCAGCAGCGGCCCAATACCAGCGTGGGGGTAGTGGTACCGGGGTTACAGGGGCGGAGAGAGCGGTTAGACCGCTGTTTTGGTCAGACGCTGGTGCCGGAGAGTGCACTGTATCAGGTGCCAGAGTCACAGCTCCCATACCGTTTTTCAGTAGGATATCCGCTGCTAGAGGTCCCCCTTGTCCATCATGCTCTTCAGCTGTTGCGCCTGCTCAACTCAGGACTCCAACTGCTGGATGTGACGGCACTGCTACGCTCTCCCTGGTTACTGCAGGGTGCAGAGATGGAGGCGCGAGCACAGTTTGATCTGAGGCTGCGTGAGTGGGGGAATTCTGAGGTGACATTGACCACACTCCTTCGTCTGCTAGAGCCGGATCGCAAGATGAAGACCTTAGCGGCTCCCCGTTTTTTGGGTGCCCTGCGGGCACTGGAGGGGTTGGTACTGGCTCAGCTAAAGCAGTCTACAACGGAGTGGGCGGCAAGTTTTAGCCGGGTGATGGCCTTTTTTGAGTGGGCAGAGAGTGCTGCAGAGAGTGGGGCAGCACTGGCGGCCTATAACGGATGGCGTGAGGGGTTGGAGCGTTTTGTGGCACTGGGAGAGATTGTGGGGGAGTTGTCTCTCTCTCAGGCTATCCGTGAGTTGAGTCAACTCCTCTCCGGGATTGAGCTTGACAGTTTTCGAGGAGGCAGACGAGCCATTGAGATTCTCACTCCGGAGGAGGCAGAGGGGGTACAGTTCGATGCCCTCTGGGTGATGGGATGTGATGATCAGCAGTGGCCCTCAGCGCCGACCCTCTCCCCTTTTCTGCCCATCGCATGGCAGCGCCAACGGTTGCCCAATGGTGAGCGAAATCGGGCGCTGGGGCTGGCCCATGCACAGCTACAGCAGCTGGCTCAGGCCGCCCCGCAGGTCACCTTCTCTTTTGCCCGTAGTAGTGAGGTGGGAGGGGAGCCAGTGCAGCGGGTAACCCCGTTGTTGGGTATATTTCCTGTGGTCGATGATGCAGAGCAGAGAGCGGGGGAGGAGTGGTGGTTGGGGGGGGCACCACTGGTGTGGGAGTCCATCCCTGAACAGAACATCGCCTTGCCAACGGGCCGTCGGGTACGCGGTGGTAGCGCACTGTTGGGGGATCAGTCGCAATGCCCCTTCCGCGCCTTTGTGCGTCATCGACTGCAGGCGAGGAGGCTGGAGCAGCCACAGCCCGGATTAGATGCGCGTGAACGGGGTACCCTGCTCCATCAGCTATTGGAGCAGTGCTGGCATGCGTTAGAAGGGAAGTCAGCGATCTTGCAAGGTATGGAGGAGACGCTGTTGGAGTCCTTGGTGGAGCGGGCTGCAGAGCAGGTGGTTGGCAACTTTCAGCATCTCCATCCGGGTCGATTTGGGCACCGTTTTGCGGCCAATGAGAGCCAGCGCCTAACCCGTTTGGCGCTACGGGCACTCTATCTGGATCGTCAACGTGTCCAGCCATTTCGGGTCGAGGAGATGGAGCGGCAGTATGAGGTCTCCCTGGAGGGGTTCACCATGACGATAAAGATGGATCGGGTTGACCAACTGGAGGATGGTCGCCGTATCCTGATCGACTACAAGAGTGGCCGGGTCAGCCATGCAGAGTGGGCAGGAGAGCGTCCCAAGGCACCACAGCTCCCTCTCTACGCCACCCTGCTGGAGGATGTGGCCGCCGTCCTCTTTAGCCAGATCCTTGCCGATGAGGTGGTCTACAAAGGGGAGCAGGCAGAGGCAGCGGTGATGGAGGGGGCCGCGCAGCGCAGTCAGGTAAGGGTGAGTGAGGCGTGGTCTGCACAGCTGGCCGAGTGGCAGAGTGTAATCACTGCGCTGGCAACAGAGTTTAGCCAGGGGGTGGCGCTAGTCACGCCGCTCAATGGGCAGAGTGGGTGCCGCTATTGTGGGCTAGAGCCCCTCTGCAGAGTAGAGTTCGGGTGAAGCAAACGTGTTGAACCTAGGAGCCTGTCCGAGAATAGAAGCCGTAGCGAAAATCACAGAAAGATTATAAGGTGAGTTTATTGATTGAGGCGAATAGTGTCGCTATTTAACGAGATCAATAAGCTCAGATTATGATTTTTATGGGATTTGTAGTAGGTTCTCTATTCTCGGACAGGCTCCTAGACTCCTCAGTTGACCGCTTGAAATAAGGCTAACATATTGCAATGAC
>JABHIC010000062.1 GCA_018671205.1 Gammaproteobacteria bacterium | reverse complement strand
TCACAGTATTGCTGACACTGCTGCTGCCAGAGATCCGCCTCCTGCTGCAGGCCATGATGGATGTGTATCGCGGCCAGGGGGGTGGATAGGCTTCCTGATCGACGCAGACGATACAGTGCATAGAGTAATAGGGTGGAGTCCATCCCCCCACTCAATGCCACATAGCGGGTGCCTGAGCAGGAGTAAGCCTGCAGAAAAGGGAGCAGCTGATCCGGTAAAAACCCGACCTTACGTTGACTACTCAGTGGTGAAGTGCCCGAAGTTCATCAGACGCTGGTGACGGGCGGCTAACAGCGCCTCACCATCCATCGACTGTAGCTCCGCTATCTGACTCAATAGTAGCTGCTTGAGCGCAGCTGCCGCAGCTTCCGGCTGACGATGCGCTCCACCCAGTGGCTCCTCGACGATGGCATCAATCAGCTCCAGCTCTTTGAGCCGATCTGCAGTCAACCCCATCGCCTCAGCGGCATTGGATGCCTTATCGGCACTCTTCCAGAGAATGGAGGCACACCCCTCTGGAGAGATCACCGAATAGGTGCTGTAGCTCATCATATTGACCCGGTCACCCACCCCAATCGCCAGTGCGCCACCCGACCCCCCCTCTCCAATCACACTACAGATAATAGGGGTCTTTAGTGTTGCCATCACCATCAGGTTTTTGGCAATCGCCTCACTCTGGCCGCGCTCCTCTGCCCCCATGCCCGGATAGGCTCCAGGGGTGTCAATAAAAGTAAAAATGGGTAGTTTGAACCGTTCGGCAAGCTGCATCACCCGCAGTGCCTTGCGGTATCCCTCAGGGCGCGGCATGCCAAAATTCCGTTCCACCTTCTCTTTGGTATCTCGCCCCTTCTGGTGGCCGATAACCACCACGGGCAACCCATCTAACCTGGCCATACCACAGACCAGTGCCTTGTCATCCGCGAAGGCACGATCTCCATGAAGCTCCTCGAAATCGGTAAAGAGATGCTCGACATAGTCAAACGTATAGGGACGTTGCGGGTGGCGAGCCAACTGAGAGACCTGCCACGGTGTCAGTGAGGAGAAGATGGAGCGGGTCAGCTCCTGACTCTTCTCCTCCAGGTTGGAGATCTCATCACTGATATTAAGTTCGCTATCATCCCCAACATAACGAAGCTCTTCAATTTTCGCCTCAAGCTCGGCAATGGGTTGTTCAAATTCCAGAAAGTTCAGGTTCATCGTTCAGGTAGCTACCTTGTCGCGGGCTCAAAGATACAGTGGGGTCTACAGGGTGATTAACAGTGCAAAAGTAGCACAAATGTGATTCAACAACTGTCATTCCCGGCGGTTTTTTGTACTATACCGCAATTCTAAATAAAACCCATCCATTGTCGTCTAAATCAGGGTGAACTTTTCTTAATCGAGCGGGTCAACTCACCAGTCCAAGACGACAGTAGCCTCTAGTTCGAGTACTAATTCACCCTCCATACAGGAACCTGCGAGACCACAATGAGCGCCCCTTTACAACAGTCATTCTCACAACTTCAACACTTTATCAATGAACATGTGGTTGGACAGCCCGCACTGGTAGAGAGGATGGTATTGGCCCTGCTCTGTGATGGACACCTGCTGCTGGAGGGGGCTCCCGGTCTGGCCAAAACCCGTGCCAACAAGACACTTGCCTCCGGGGTAGAGGCGGACTTCCACCGCATTCAGTTCACCCCCGATCTGCTCCCCGCAGACCTGACCGGCAGTGATATCTACCATCCGGAGGATGGCAGCTTCCGCTTCAATCAGGGGCCCCTCTTCCATAACTTGATTCTGGCTGATGAGATCAACCGTGCCCCCGCCAAGGTACAGTCCGCCCTGCTGGAGTCGATGGAGGAGCGTCAGATCACCATTGGCTCAACCAGCCACCCCCTCCCCAAACTTTTTTTGGTGATGGCGACACAGAACCCGATTGAGCAGGAGGGCACCTACCCCTTGCCTGAGGCACAACTGGACCGTTTTCTGCTGCATGTCAGAATTGACTATCCCGACCGTGAGGCGAGCCGAAAAATACTTGCACTCTCCCGCAATGAGGCACTGGAAGCGCTGGGTACCTCACCCGCTCCAGTGGCAGAGCCACTCACCCAGGAGACCCTGTTCGCTGCCCGTAAAGAGGTGATGAAACTCCATCTTGCAGAGAGTGTGGAGTCTTATATCATAGAATTGGTGGAGGCCACTCGTACCCCAGCCCCCTATGGAGAGGCGCTGGCTCGCTGGCTTCAGTGGGGTGCCAGCCCTCGTGGTGCCATCGCTATCGAGCGAGCCGCGCGGGCAACCGCCTGGCTCAATGGGAGGGATTTTGTCACTCCGGAGGATGTACAGCAGGTGGCCCCGGATGCACTGCGTCACCGTATTATACTCAGTTATGAGGCGGCGGCGGATGGGGTGACTGCGCAACACTGCATTGAAGAGATCATGCGGCGTGTCCCCTCACCATGAGCAGTGGCACCACCCTGCAACTGGATGAGCTGATCCAGCTACGAACTAGCGCACGTAAAATTGAGCTGGGTGCCCAGCGGCTCGCCCTCTCGGCACAGCAGGGGGGCTACCTATCGGCCTATCGCGGGCGTGGACTGGAGTTTGACGAGGTGCGCCCTTACCAGGAGGGGGATGATATCCGCTCCATTGACTGGCGGGTCACTGCACGCCGTGGCAGGCCCCACACCAAGCTGTTTCGTGAAGAGAGGGAGCGTCCTATCCTGCTCTGGATTGACCTCCACCCCGGAATGTACTTTGGCTCGACCACGCAGTTCAAGTCGGTACTGGCTGGACGGCTGGCTGCTCTTCTTGGCTGGGCGGCTGTCCACTCCGGGGACCGGGTAGGGGGTATTGTCAGTGCCCAGCAGGGAGAGCGAATTATCCCCCCCACCTCACGTGAGAATGGCCTGCTGCGGCTGCTCGCCGCGATGGTAGAGTTACAACCCAGAGAGAGCGGGTCCCCCTATTCTGGCCACTCTGATGCTGCACTCGGCAGGCTGGCTCAGCTGCCT
>JABHIC010000061.1 GCA_018671205.1 Gammaproteobacteria bacterium | reverse complement strand
TCTCCAACATGGTTCTGACAACTGAGCCAATGGAAAAATCGGTCACACCACTCTGTGCGGCACGCATATAGTTGACCAAGCTGGCAGAGATACTAGCAAAATCTTTGGTCTGAAAACTCATCGAACGGTTGCTCCAAAGTCGACATCTACGGCGCGACCCGTGATGGGGATAGCCTCTGCCTGAATGTTGATCGAATCCCCCGCCGCATTTATACGCATTGTTCTGACATCTTTGATCCGAGGATCACTCAGCAGCGCGGCACGAATGTACTCGCGGGAAAGGGTGCTGGAGGGACGGGTGTTGGTGGTACCTATTATCTCGCGGATACGGCAACCATAGCGGGGGTGGAAAAGCAGCTCGTCGTGATCCGTCTCTATCCTATGGCGTAGAGCCTGGGAAAGATTTTCGATCCCAGACACAACACCAACACCGCTTCCAGCGGTACCTTCCTCGCCTATAGTAAGCCGCCCATCGACCAACGCTATATCGCGCTCAAACAACCGATCTGGAGAGGTTGACTCAACCTGGCGCTGTGGACTTGGCACCAGCAATGGGGTGCTGTACGGCACCACACCGTCACGTATCTGTGCGGGATCCGAGGTCACATAAGGAGGGATCAGATTGTTGATGTCCACAATCTCACCCCATCGCGCCGCATCCCCTAACTCACGCAGGGCAAACGCCTGTAGGCTCTCACCCCACACCATATCAGCGTGCCGGAACCCGGTAAGTGCGGTCATGGAGCTGCCCTGCTGCTGTTTATGATAGTGATCGAATTATCGATGTAGTTGGTGATATCGCTTCGGTTCGGTGCAGCATCAATTAGATCAAAATCAGAGGGGTTGAACCGACCGTTTGAGCGGTCAGAAGTGAGGGTCTGAAGAAAAGGATTGCTCCCGATAAACTGAGAGAGCGCCCCACCCCAAGATGTGGATGAACAGTTGGAAGCACCGAGGTAGATGCTTGCATTGAACCAATCGAGGTTGAACAGTATGTGGAGATTAGAGAGCAGACAGTAGATGTTGCGGAATGCAGAGATAACATCTCCAAGCCCACCCAGGTCAACGTGCGTTCCCCGGTCGCGGTCTATCGCGTGATAAATATCCATTCCTGCTCGAGAAATGTTGCGAGAGTTGGATAAATGGGTCTCCTGCCGCTCGCTGAGAGAGCTGAAACTATCATTGGCGACCCCACTATCGAGCGTCTCCTGAAAGTGGGTGCGGCTAGTTCTTGTGAATTCTGTAATCCCTGGGTAATCCGGTTCCAGGAGGGAAAATGAGCGCTCTGATTGCTCATTTTGCAAGATATCAACCGAGGCACCAAGACTCTCTTGGCGACGACTAACGGAGTTGTTTCTGACACGCCTACTTCGGGTGTAGCTGGCATACTGGAAACCGCCACCAAACCTGGAGCTAGACGGGGTGAAAACGCCATCTGGTTCAGCCTGGTAGGGGTCGGACTGCGAACCCTCGTACTCATTGACGCTGACAGGGTTAACCTCCAGCAGAGATATCTGGTACTGATGGAGTAGCGGACGCTGTTTGTTTCGGCGCAGGGTGAAAGACATCGGAATCACTACTGAAGCGACATCATTCAGTTCATCGTTATAGATCAGGTTCACCCCATTGGGATCCTGGTTATTACGAATAGCCTCCTCTACCGCCTGATGCCAGCCAGAGAACACGACCTCTTTTAGATCCTTAAAAGCCTGAACGCTGCTGATGTTCTGTCCCCCCGACCAACCCGTAGTGCCCGAGATATTAATCTGCTTGAGCCCCGCACCAAAGTGATCAGCCCATACCCCACCAAGGGTCTCATGCACGGACACATGGGATGGGTCGACCATAGATAGATCCTCTGGTCGAATCAGCAGCGTTACCGGCTCCTGTGCCCCACCAGATGCCTGATTATCAATAAAGAAGGTAATCGGCAGGTTGCGCTGAGAGGGAATTGCGGGACGATTCGACATATCATAAGGATAAAGTCACGACCATAGATTAATCCGCTACGGTGAAACGCCCTTCACCCTCGGCAACCGTAGAGCCACAAGCGACAGGATCCCCCACCCTGCCAAGCTGCCGACCTTTAACTGTGAACCGCCTTGAGCCGGACTGAAGGACGCTGGCGTGGGTCTCTCCGCAGGTATGGGGAAGCCATGCGTGCCCCTGCAGATGCACAGGTACGCCTTTCACTGTGAAGCGAGGCTCCCCCTCCTCTGATGGGCGGGGAGGCCAGCATCCGTGACCGCTACACTTGTGCCCCCGAAGGGTTACCGCAGCCATCTACTCATCCTCAAAGGTATGGATGTTCTGAGCGTCGAACCAGAGATCCTCGCCCGCCTTGATACGGATACTCTTATCTGAATTTAACCCAATATCATCCTTGGCATTAACATCCACCCGACCTTGAGACTCAAAGGCGGCATTTCCATCCGGGTCGATGGTGATAACTGCTTTCTGTACCCCGTTTTTTTGCAGCTCAACACGGATACTGACCTCTTCCGTTTTATTTTCCTTGATCTCAAAGTTCTCATTGAACCCCTTACCCTCCAGATCCTCATGATCAGCCTCAGTCCCAATCCGGACATAGGTACCAGAGGGGTGGCGCACCTCAATATTGCCCTTTTCATCGACGGTGCTGTAGACATCGGAGTGGTGTCTCCAGAAAGCCCGTTTTTTGTCGTCAAACATCAGCTGCGAGGAACGCGGGTGGAGAAAACCGAGACAAACCGGCTCCCCGTCCGCATACCCCAACAGGGCAAACATCTCTCGCTCTCGTATTTCAGCAGAAGGATCCTCCAGGGGTTCAACGGGCGGCAGGTCAAGG
>JABHIC010000060.1 GCA_018671205.1 Gammaproteobacteria bacterium | reverse complement strand
CTGGCTGAGGAGATCTTCCATAAGCCGGTTCGTCTGGGAGCACCGCAGAATATTAATGGCTTGATTGATATTGTGCGTACACCGATCCATGCGACCGGTGTTGGTTTGCTGGTCTATGCGGCAAAGTGTCGACAGAAGCATGGTGGCTTATTGGATGGGGGTGCAACCAGTATCTGGGAACGGATGAAACGCTGGTTTGTGAAGAATTTATAAACCGGATGCCCGTTTAGTGTAGGGGTGAGGTTGAGTGACTGGGTGAGGCATGGACTATTCTCTGAAGGATTTTCGTTTTCTGATTGTTGATGATTTCGGTAACTACCGTACCTCACTGGTGGCAATGATTGGTGAGGGGGGGGTGCCGGGGCACCAGATTGATACCGCCTCCAATGGTAAAGATGCACTGAACCTATTAGAGAACAACCGCTACGATGTGGTGCTCTGTGACTTTCATCTGGGGGAGGGTAAGGATGGTCAGCAGGTGCTTGAGGAGAGCCGTACCCGGCAGATTCTTGGTTATTCCACTATATTTATTATGATCACCGCTGAGACGGCGCGCACCATGGTGTTGAGTGTTGTTGAAAACCGTCCAGATGATTACCTGACCAAGCCATTTACCCGCACCGTTCTTGCCGAACGGTTACATCGTTTGGTGGAAGAAAAAGAGGGGCTGGTTCCGGTGGACCGGGCACTTGAACTGAAGAGTACCCAACGTGCGCTCCACTATCTCGACCTGCAGATTGCCAAGCGTACCAGTACCCCGATGGAGCTGCTGCGAATCAAGGCAGAGATTCTGGAGAGGAGTCGTCACTATGATCAATCCCTGGCTATTTATGATCAGGTGCTGGCTGAGAGAGAGATGTTATGGGCGCTGTTAGGGCGTGGCCGAGTACTTTATAGTCTACAAGAGTATGCCGGAGCCGTGCACTGTTTTGAGCAGGTGCTGGAGGCCAATGATGCCTACAATGTGGCGCGTGACTGGATGGCCAAGGCGTTGGTCGAAATGGGGGAGGGTGCGCAGGCACAAAAGATCCTTGAGGATGCGGTGGAGCAGTCCCCCAAGGTGTTGCGTAGACAGAAACTGCTCGCGACAGTTGCCGAGGCCAACCATGACCTGGAGGTTGCCGGTAACGCCTATGAGAAGACGGTTCGTCTGGGAAAACATTCACTGTTTCGTGATGTTTCAGACTATACCGGCTATTCAGCCGTATTGATGGAGCGGGGGGAGCCCAAAAAAGCGCTAAAAAATTTGGGGCAGGCAAGAAAAAACTTTGCGGGGGATCCCACCGCTCAGATTGAGACCGCTCTACAGGAGAATCAGACCTATACCCAGATGGGCAATACTCGTGAGGCAGACAAGGCGCTGGAGCGTGCCAGTGAAAAGTTTGAGAAACGTACCGGCTCGATTGAGACCCACACCGCCCTCAAATTGGCTAACCAGATCTCGGATAACAGTCAGGGGCTGGATGAGCGTGCTGAGGGGCTGAAGGGGCTCAGTTACAAGGTGGCTCAGGATAAGGGGGAGAAGAGGAGAGCGGGTAATAAGGCGATGGTCAAACAGATTCTCAGTCAGGTGATTCAGCAGAACCATGATGATGAGTCACTGCATGAGAAGGTCTATGAGCTGGCAGAACAGGTCGGTATTGAGGGGCAGGAGAAAGATGAACTGAATGCCGCACGTAAGGAGGTGGTAGGGCTCAACAATGAGGGGGTCTCCTACTATCGAAAAGGAGAACTGGACAAGGCCGTGGAGATTCTCTATCAGGCGGCCGAGCGCTTGAGTGGGAACCGGGTGATCAATCTGAACGCGGCTCAGGCGATTCTGGGGTTGATTGTTAAGCAGGGGGTGGATGAACAGCGGATCAGAATGCTGGATGACTGTCTGAGTCGTATTCCGCCAGAGAAGCAGGACGAAAAGTATCGCAAACTGCATGGACTGTTTGAGCAGTTTGTCCATAAGCTGTCTCCGGTTTAGGGAAGAATAATGGAGTGGTCAGAGCTGGTTGCCAACCATCTGCATGATATGAAGAACCAGCTAGGGGTTCTGATGCAGCAAATTGACTCTAGTAGCCGAGGGGAGGAGAAGCTTGAGCTACAGCGCAGCAGTCGACAGATACATGATAACTTGATTGCCCTACTCACCCTTTTTCGCTTGGAGAAGGGGGAGCTGGTGATCAACCGTATGGATCTCCCCCTTTGTGATGTACTGCAGGAGGCGGCGGGGAGAGAGGATGTACTGCTGGATGCCTCTTCTATTCGGTTAGAGACGCAGTGCAGTAGAAATGCATACGGTTTTTATGATCGTCCACTTCTAGTGAGTGTGGTCTCTCACGGTATACTCAATGCAATTCAGGCGGGAGCGAGCAAAATTGTTCTGGGTGCAAGTGAGCAGGATGGAGGGGCACTATTTACCGTGAATGATAACGGGGGCGGGTTGAGCGAGGCCCCGGATAAGGCAAAAAAACGGTCAGCCACCGGGGTTGGGCTGCGTCTTGGTGAAGAGATTGTGTCGGCACACTGTCGTAAAGGGCGTTGTGGGGAGATCTCTCTGCAACCCAGCGAATCACTGGGTGGAACAGAGTTATCGATCTGGGTGCCGTAGGTTCTCTATTCTCGGACAGGCTCCTAGAGGTGCCCTATACCTCACCCTCACGGCGTCGGAATGAGCTGCCCCCGCATTTTGGACAGTCAGGAATGACGGTGGTCTCACTGAACTGAAGGGTCTCACCACACTCAATGCACTCCAGTTTACCCATATCAATCACCTCTCCCTGAAGGTAGATCTGGGCAGCACGTGCCTCGGCATCCAGCCGGGTCAGGGCAATTCGGGTGGGATCGGCGACCTCGGCAAACAGCTCTTTGAGACGATCCTCAATCAGTGTCTCTTCCATATGGAACCAGCGCCCCAGATCCTCCCCCGTCTCAGTAAGGTAGTTTCCGGCCGCCTCCAGATCGCGCTGCAGGTAGCGACCAATCTGCTCCCCCTCCTCACGGCTCTTCTCGTCCAGCTCCGAGAGCTTCTCTTTGGATTCGTCAACCAGCTGTTGGAGCGGGCGAATCTGCTCCCTACCCTCAGTAAGACTATCCTGAAGGTGGTCTCGCAGGGTGTGGTAGATATGGATGAGGGTAGACTCTTTTTCACTGGACATATTGGGTTCCTGATAATGTTTGTTCTATATCCTTATCGTAGCACTATTTCTTCGATTCAACAGGTGGAGTGGGGTACTATTTAGCCACTGTAGTGGTGGTTTCGATGGTAGAAGATTATTGTAGGTGCCCTACAACTTAAAACTATAAACTTGGATGGAACAGAGACTCATGGAAGAGCAGTACAATCCGCAGCAGATCGAGACAGAGGCTCAGCAGTTCTGGGCTGAGAACGAGACCTTCAGCGCCAGGGAAGAGCCGGAAAAAGAGAAGTTCTACTGCCTTTCCATGTTTCCCTACCCCAGTGGGAAACTCCATATGGGGCATGTGCGTAACTACACCATCGGTGATGTGATCTCCCGTTTTCAGCGTATGCAGGGCAAGAGTGTACTGCAGCCAATGGGGTGGGATGCCTTCGGTCTGCCTGCCGAGAATGCGGCGATCAAGAATAAAGTGCCACCGGCGCAGTGGACCTATCAAAATATGGATGAGATGCGTGGCCAGCTACAGCGTCTTGGGTACGGCTATGACTGGTCGCGTGAGATCGCTACCTGTCACCCCGAATATTACCGCTGGGAGCAGTGGCTATTTACCCGTCTGCTGAAGAAGGGAATGGTCTACAAAAAGAGTGCGGTAGTTAACTGGGATCCGGTGGATCAGACGGTACTGGCCAATGAGCAGGTGGTGGATGGACGCGGCTGGCGTTCTGGCGCGGTGGTGGAACGGCGCGAGATTCCGCAGTGGTTTATGAAGATCACCGAGTATGCGGATGAACTGCTGGAGGGGCTGGATAAGCTGGAGGGGTGGCCCGAG
>JABHIC010000004.1 GCA_018671205.1 Gammaproteobacteria bacterium | reverse complement strand
ATGATTTCTCTATAAATGTAATTGCTTATTTCTGCACCCTGAATGCCGTCAATGTGGCGCTAGGAGTAGCGGGACAAAACGCTGTTGCTGTTGAGGCATCAAGCACTACATTAACATTTGTTGTCGCCCAGTAAGCTTCCAGATAATCCCCTGCGCTGAACTGGAATAGCGCTGTACGGCTCATCACAACAGACCCGCCATTACTATCAATAGATAGTTGCATTGTTGACCCGCCAACATCTACCCCGTTCACTTTGGGCCAGAAGTACAATGTTTTTAGGCTCGCGTTACTTGAGGCGACTTGCACAGTAAATGAGACATAATAAAGTCCCGCCTCTTCAAACACTACTCTTGATGTTGGTGTACCAAGAGTAATGCCGTCAGAGAACCCTGTAGAGTTGAACGTGATAGGGTATGCGGTGTTGATTACCGCTGCTGTCTGATCGGTAGTGTCGTAGAACAGCCCCCTACCATCCGCCAACACAACTTGCCGCCACTCATTGTCCAGTGACACTACCGGATAGCCGTTGGTTTCATCCCACAATAGCTGCCCGTTCTCCGCGGCGGTGTCTCCTGCAAATCTGTGATGTAACTTGGAATAGGTGCGATTCAGAAAGCGCACAAGGCTCTCCCCCCACGGTTTCCAGTTCGGACCTAGTGGTGGAGGCGCGTTCACCTACGCCCACCCGCTGATGCTTCAATACGCATAATTCCCGCTCTCCAATCGCCTGTGGTTACTGCTTCAATCCTCATGCGAACCTGTCGGCCTGTGAACCGTAAGGAGGTTGGGTTGGCGGTTGAGTACGGCCCATAGGTGCGCTCTGTGTCATTGGGGTGGAATCGAGTCTTGAACGTCACGTTCACTTCCCCTTGCGTATGCTCATCGGGGATTAGGTTGTTGACCTTCATCACTGCATCACCGTTACCTAGTGAAACAGGCCCAGTCTCCGCATGGGGCAGTACGCCCCCATAAGAGTAGCCAACCAACTCATGGTTAAACAGATCGCCGCTAGCATCCCCCCAAATAGGATAACTGAAAATACCACGGTCAACAGCAGCGGTTCGCTCAAGGCTACCAAAGTGCCAGTGGCCTTCCTCGTAGTCTAGTGCGACATAACTATCATTTTCTATTGATTCACTTGAAGGGTAGAACCACCATAACTCTCCGAACTGCGCGTTGTGTACCGCCACGACCTTACTGGTCTGGTCTCGGTTGATGTTGTCGAATACATGATCCCTCACCTCACAGTTCACCTCTGTTACAGCAGAGCCGTTGTAGTGGTAGAACCTGTGTCTACCCATCCAGAATGCGCCTTCGTCAATAGCGACAATACATTGACGGGACACTGCACCACATGCTGTACCCGCTCGCTCAAACCCGTACACAAACGGCGGCCCTTGATAGGTGGCAGTATGCGCGTCTGTGTTGGTCACGATAAGAGTACGTCCACGCATACGCACCCCGCCCATAATCTTACCTGAAGTTTGTAGCTCAAAGTCACCGGCTTCGTTCTCAGCGGTTGCGGTCCATGTTGTATTATCTTCGCGGTCACTCCACATGACTTTACGTGGATTACTGTCGGCACCTATCGCCATAACAAAGCGTTCTTCTGTGACAATCATACCGGCGTTACTGGTTGGGGCATTGGTGACTACTGCTGCTACAGTAGGAGTTGCTGAGTCAAGCCGCCATTCATAGATTTTACCGTCAGCATCAGATAGTGCCAGCAGGTACTCCCCCCATGTGTCCAGGCTCCATGTAGTCGCATAGGTCTCAATTTCCCCTGACGGTCGTGTCACACCGTAGAGACCTGACCCATATAACGAACCACCGTAGGCAGTGTTGTCACTGGCATCAACAATACCATCAACGAGTCCTGCTGGTGTGATGTCAGCAACAAGTCCACCTGCTGTAACATGGATTAGTTTATTGTACGTGCCACCGACAATGTGCGAGTCGTTTGAGTTATCAACCCAAGTAATGAGAGATCGTGGCGCTTCAGTAAACGCATCGGTTTTGCGAGTCTCCCAGCCACCTACTGGTCGCAGAGAATTACCCTCCCAGCGTACTAGGTTAGTGTCTCTCCAGCGCCCCGCGCCTTCGAGGTCGGTACCGTTACGGTAAACCCCAGCGGGTAGTTTAAGTGGTATTAAGCTCATGCCGCCGCACTCCATGTATTTGTTGATTCAATGTACGGTGTCCAGCTATCCGCGGCCTCTGCTTCAGGAGTCCATGTGTCGGTAGCCTCATCGTAAGGTTCCCATTTCACACGACCTGTGACCAGTACCGCGCCTGCTGAAGTGATAGAACTGGCCCCAAACTTGATGCGTTCACAGCTGGCACCCACTGTGGAGACTGACACAATCTCCGCGCCACTGAGGTACACAGCCTGCGCTGTACCTGTAACAGAAGCACCTGACTGCACAAGTGACGCGCT
>JABHIC010000003.1 GCA_018671205.1 Gammaproteobacteria bacterium | reverse complement strand
TGGAGATGTCCTCCCGCCATATGATGGCACAACTGGAGCGCGGGGATGCACTCACCAGCCCCCAACTGACCCGCCAATATCTCAGTAGTCAGCTGCGTGGATTCCGCCATGAGGCATTTGGGGCGCTCTATCTTGATAACCAGCATCGGGTGATCACCTTTGAGATTCTCTCGGAAGGAACCATTGATGGTGCATCGGTATATCCCAGAGAGGTGGTACGCAACACCATTCGCCATAACGCAGCCGCGGTAATTTTTGCCCATAACCACCCCTCGGGGGTGACCGAACCAAGTCAATCCGACTACAACATCACCCGTACCCTGAAAGATGCCCTGGCCCTGATTGAGGTGCGGGTTCTCGACCATATTATTGTGGGGGATGGAGAAAATACTACTTCTCTGGCGGAACGTGGACTATTCTGAATGGTTCAGGCAGAGCGCTTCTCCCTGGGATTCACCCTGCCCGAGCTACTCATCACCCTCTCCCTGGTCGCTCTGGTGCTATCACAGATCACCCCCGACCTCTCCGCCACACTACAGCAGAACCGCCTGCGCGGAGTCAGTGCCCAATTCAGTCAGCAGCTGCAGTTGAGCCGCAGTGAGGCCATCAAACGCAACCGCAAGGTCACCCTCTGCAAGAGTGATAACCCGACCCAGTGCAACCCCTCCTCTGAATGGGAGTCGGGCTGGCTGCTATTTGAAAACAGGGATGGAGATGGACGGGTGGATCATGAGGATACGATTCTTCAGGTGCACCAGCCACTGCCCGTCGGTATAACCCTGCGGGGAGTTGGTAACTTCAAGAACCGCATCACCTATAAACCCAGCGGTGACTCGACCAGCTTCAGCCGTCTGGTACTTTGTGACCAGAACCAGACCATCGGTGCACAACTGCTCTATATCAACAGTACCGGGCGGATTCGGATCGCCGCAGACCATAACGGCAACGGTATCCCTGAGGATCACAACGGAAATGAGATCAACAGCTGTGAAACCTGAGGGTATAAAACCCGGTGGCTTCACCCTCATAGAGCTGGTCATTACCCTGGCCATTATCGCCACGCTTGCCACCATCGCGCTCCCCTCTTATGAGGAGCAGCTCCTGCAGGGGCGACGCAGTGATGCCACAACAGCACTCTCCAGCTTTGCTCAACGTGTTGAGCGCCACTTTCTGGAGCAGGGGAGTTACCGTACAGCCTCCACGGAGCTCTATCAGCCGCTCTCAAATGGGGGGCACTACAGCCTTTCGGTCACCTCAACCGACAATAGCTATCAACTGGTGGCAACGCCAACCGGTATCCAGCTCAGCGATACGGTATGTGGCAGTTACAGACTCAATGAGCAGGGGGTGCGCGAGAATAGCGGTAGTGGAGAACCTGCTACCTGTTGGTAACCGACCCCGCAATCACCTCAACTCTGCGGGCAGTGGAAAGAACACCTCCTCCCCCTCGCCACTCTCCTCCCCCTTCCAGTCAGCTCCGAGCTGTTGCAAACGCTCAATCACCCCCTCTACCAGCACCTCAGGAGCGGAGGCTCCGGCAGAGATGCCAACGCTGGCTATCCCATGAAACCACTCGGGATTAATCTCATCCGCGGTATCGATGAGATAGGCCGTTGCCCCCGACCACTCGGCAATCTCACGCAGGCGGTTGGAGTTGGAGCTATTGGCTGAGCCGACCACCAACACCACCCCACAGCGGGCGGCCAACTGCTTGATCGCATTCTGTCGATTCTGGGTGGCGTAGCAGATATCGTCTCGCTTAGGCCCTTTTAGCTCAGGAAAGCGCTGCTTCAAGGTATCAATCACCAGTGCCGCATCATCCATCGACAGGGTGGTCTGGGTTGCATAGGAGAGCAGCTCCGGCTGTTTGACCCGGAGCTGTTCAACCTGCTCCGCACTCTCAACCAGATAGATCCTCCCCTGCCGGTTTTCTGAGTAGCGCCCCAGCGTCCCCTCAACCTCTGGATGTCCGGCATGACCAATCAAGACCACATCCTGACCCGCCTTTGCCAGCCTTGCCACCTGCAGATGAACCTTGGTCACCAGGGGACAGGTGGCATCAAAGACCTTCAATCCACGCGCCTTCGCCTCGGTCTCAACCGATGCCGCTACGCCGTGGGCACTGAAGATCACCCGGCTCCCCTCCGGGACCTCATCCAGCTCCTGTACAAAAACCGCCCCTCTGGAGCGAAGCTGCTCAACCACATAACGGTTATGAACCACCTCATGGCGCACATAGATGGGGGCCCCAAAGCGCTCCAGTGCCTGCTCAACAATGGCGATTGCTCGCTCCACACCCGCACAAAACCCTCGTGGATTGGCCAACTCTACCTTCATGCCTCCCCCTCAGCAGCACCATCCACCGAAATAAGTTCAACCTCAAACTGTAGATCGCGTCCCGCCAGTGGGTGGCTAAAATCAACCTCTACCTTCTCCTCATCCAGCGCGACCACCGTGGCGGCCACCTCATCCCCGGAGGGCGCCTCAAAAGTGACCACACACCCCGGCTCCAGCACCATCGCCTGATCAAACTGTTCTCGTGGCAGGGTATGAATCTGCTCTGGATCACGCTCCCCGAAAGCCTCACTGGCGGCTACCAGATAACTGTTTTTTTCTCCCGCACGCTGTCCAATCAATAGCCGTTCAAGCCCCTCAATCAGTGAGCCATCCCCTATCGTGAACAGAAAAGGCTCCTCTAGGGTCGCCCGATCCACCT
>JABHIC010000059.1 GCA_018671205.1 Gammaproteobacteria bacterium | reverse complement strand
GGTTCCAGAAGGAGATCAACTCGATTGAGGATCTGCAGGGGCTGAAGATGCGCATTCCGGGCTTTGCCGGTGAAATTCTCGCCAAGGTGGGAGCCAAGCCGACCAATATTCCGGCGGGTGAGCTCTACACCGCACTGGAGCTCGGCACCATTGATGCCCTGGAGTGGGTCGGGCCATCACTCGATCTACGGATGGGGTTCCACAAGATCGCCCCCTACTACTACACCGGCTGGCATGAGCCCGGCTCGGAGATGCAGTTCCTCTTCAACAAAGAGAAGTGGGAGAGTCTACCCGCTGAAATCCAGGAGATCCTGCGGGTCTCTATGCGCCTTGCGGCCTATGATATGTATGCCCACTCTTACCACGAGAGTGCAGAAAACTGGGCCTCAATGAAGACGGAGTATCCCAATATTCAGGTCAAATCCTTCCCTTCCGAGGTGCTACAGACGATGAAGGATGCCAACGATCTGCTGATTGCAGAGCGCGCGGCTGCGGACCCACTGGCAAAAGAGATCATCGATTCTCAGGCCCGTTACCTGAAAAAAGCGCGAGCCTGGACCAAAATATCCGACCAGAGCTACTATGAGACGATGGAGTCTCTAAAGTAGCCCCCCTTCCGGCCCGGCCCAACCCACTCCAATCTACGCTACTCCATGAGCATCCTGCAACAGGTTGAGCGCCAGACGCAACGCCTCTCCACCCTGACCGGCAGACTCTCTGCCGTTCTGCTGTTGCTACTGCTGCTTAATGTCTTCTACGATGTGATCCTGCGCTATCTTTTCAATGATGTCTCCATCGGCATGCAGGAGCTGGAGTGGCACCTCTATGCTGCACTTTTTCTGCTGGGGATCTCCTATACCCTGTCGCAGGATGGGCATGTACGGGTCGATCTGTTCTATAGCCGCTTCTCGGCAAGACGACAGGCGGTGGTTGATACTGTCGGTACGCTGCTGCTACTGATCCCCTTCGCTACATTGATCAGCTGGTATGGGATCGGTTTTGCTCTGGATGCCTACCAGCTGGGTGAGGGGAGTGGTGATCCTGGGGGGCTCCCCCAGCGCTGGATCATTAAATCAATCATCCCCCTCTCCTTTATTCTGGTGATCATCAGCAGCATCGGTTTTATGGTACGGGCATGGCGCAGAGCAGAGAGCCCTGAGGAGGGCGGAATGGCTCCAGAATGATCGGTCTGCTGATGTTTTTCACCGCCCTGCTGCTCCTGCTGTTTGGGTTCCCTGTCGCCTTTACCTTTGGCGGGGTTGCCCTGCTCTTTGGGGTACTCTCTGAGGGGGTTGAGATCTTCGCCTTTATGCCTTTCCGCATTCAGTCGATCATGGAGAACTCCACTCTGATGGCGGTTCCCCTCTTTGTCTTTATGGGGGTTATGCTGCAAAAGACGGAGCTGGCCGAGCAGCTACTGGAGTCGATGGCACGACTGTTTGGCAGACGCTCTGGTGGGCTGGCAATTGCGACAATCTTTGTGGGTACCCTGCTCGCCGCATCGACCGGGGTGGTGGGGGCCAGTGTAGTGGCGATGGGGGTGATCTCTCTTCCGGTAATGCTCAAATACAGCTACAACCGCCCTCTCAGTTGCGGGGTGATCTGTGCCTCTGGGACACTGGGGCAGATCATTCCGCCATCAATCATCCTGGTTATTTTGGGTGATGTGATGGGGTTACCGGTGGGTGATCTATTCCGTGCGGCACTGATTCCGGGACTGGTGCTGGTGGGGCTCTATATCCTCTATGTACTGCTCTACTCTCATCTGCAGGAGGGGAGTGCCCCCGCGATCCCATTTGATGATGAGAGGCCACTACGGGAGCAGTACCTGACCGCCCTCTGGGCGATCATCCCCCCTCTGGTGCTGATTATTGTGGTGCTGGGTTCCATCTTCGCCGGGATTGCCACCCCAACGGAGTCCTCTGCGGTCGGTGGGGTTGGGGCTATTCTGCTGGCGCTCTTCTATGGGAAATTCTCTCTCCATGCCCTCTTCCAGAGTGCCGAAGAGACGGTCCGGGTCACCGCGATGGTCTTTGCCATTCTGGTCGGTGCCACCGCCTTCTCAATGGCCTTCACCTACACTGGTGGAGACCGTATGGTGGAGAGCTATCTGCTACAACTACCCGGAGAAAAGTGGGGCTTTCTCATCTTTTCGATGCTGTTTATCCTCCTGCTCGGTTTTTTTATCGACTTTGTGGAGATTGCCTTTATTGTGGTCCCCATCCTGCTGCCCATTGCCGAAACCCTCGGTATCCCGCTGCTCTGGTATGCCATTCTGATTGCAATGAATCTGCAGACCTCGTTCCTCACCCCCCCCTTTGGCTTTAGCCTCTTCTACCTAAAGGGGGTTGCCCCACCCTCCATCCAGACCCACGAGATCTATCGTGGGGTCATCCCCTTCATTCTGATCCAGATCACGGTACTCACCTCGATCCTGATCTTTCCGGGGTTTTATGGTTTGGCGAATTAGAGAAGTTCGAGAAGATAAAAAAGCCCCGATACGTCACCGTACCGGGGCTTTTTGTGTAACAAGTTCTCTTATTGAGCAGCAGGAGCTACTGGAGCATAAGGGTAGTGACTTGGGCGAGTCTCTGTACGGATATCGCTATCCCCCTTGAAACGAGCGTTCTCAGCAGCGTCCATATCAGCCTGCATGTCAGAAGAGCCCTTACCAGAAGCGTTTACAGTCATGCTGAAGTTACCCTCTGCATCAGATGAACCCTTGGCAGCACCGCGACCCTTTCCGTCAAAAGCGCCATCAGCGGAACCGGTTCCGTAGCCAGACTGGTTGTCATCACCACCGAAGAAAGCAGAGGCACTAGAGGCAACAGCAGCGAGAGCGATAGCAGCGATAATTTTTTTCATGATTGTTTCCTTTGAGTAATTTTGCATGTAAATTTAAAAAGCTTGAACAGAAGTAATCCTGAACATTTGCAAGTACTATAAAAGAAAAGAGTTGAATAGTGAAATTAGAATAATCTATACGTGAAACATATATTTTATTAGTGCTCTCGTGTGGCGTGAAATGAGACATCAGGCCAGCGCTCTGTCGTCAGATCAAGGTTGACGCGGGTCGGGGCGAGATAGGTGAGGTTACCTCCACCATCAATGGCCAGATTATCACCATTTCGCCTTTTAAATCGATCCAGCTCCACGGCATCACTACACTCCACCCAGCGTGCAGAGTTGACGGACACATTCTCGTAAATTGCCTCAACCTTGTACTCATGCTTTAGGCGATGTGCGACCACATCAAATTGCAGAATACCTACTGCGCCAAGAATAAGGTAGTTGTTGTTGAGTGGCATAAAGAGCTGGGTCGCCCCCTCTTCAGAGAGCTGTTTCAGCCCCTTCTGAAGCTGTTTATTTTTCAATGGATCTTTTAGTCGTACCAGGCGAAATAGCTCAGGTGCGAAGTGAGGAATACCGGTGAAGCGTAGCGTGTCTCCCTGGCTGAAGCTATCACCGATCTGGATAGTGCCGTGGTTATGGAGTCCAATAATATCCCCTGGCCACGCCTCTTCGGTGTGAGCACGATCTCCCGCCAGAAAGGTGAGTGCGTTAGAGATGGTGATGTTCTTATTGATACGGCTGTGATAAAGCTTCATCCCCTGCTTGAACTTACCGGAGCAGACTCTCATAAAGGCAATTCGATCCCGGTGTTTAGGGTCCATGTTGGCCTGAATTTTAAAGACAAAGCCGGTAAATTTCTCTTCTTCGGGTTCAACTATTCGGCTTTCGGTCTCTCGTGACAGGGGCGCGGGAGCGACCTCCACAAAACCATCCAGCATCTCCTTCACCCCAAAGTTACCCAGTGCAGTTCCGAAATAGACCGGAGTCAGACTACCGGCGAGATATTCATCCAGTTCAAACGAGTGGCTTGCCCCTTTTACTAACTCCAACTCTTCACGCAGATCCTCTGCCAGGCTACCCACTGCCTCATCCAGAGCCGGGTTATCCAGCCCCTCGATAATCTTCTCCTGTTGAATCGTGTGACCCTGCCCCTTCGTGTAGAGAATGATCCGGTCCTCGGCAAACTGATAGATCCCCTTGAACTGCTTACCCATCCCTATGGGCCAGTTGATGGGAGCACACTTGATGTTGAGAATGTCCTCGACCTCATCCAGCAGCTCAATGGGGTCGCGAATATCACGATCCATTTTGTTGATAAAGGTAAGAATCGGTGTGGTGCGCAGACGACACACCTCCATCAGCTTGATTGTGCGTGGCTCAACCCCTTTGGCGCCATCAATCACCATTAATGCAGAGTCAACGGCAGTCAGTGTGCGGTAGGTATCCTCAGAAAAGTCCTCATGCCCCGGGGTATCGAGAAGATTTACCATCCGCTCTTTGTAGGGGAACTGCATCACCGAGGTAGTGACCGAGATCCCACGCTCCTTCTCCATCGCCATCCAGTCAGAGGTGGCATGACGGTCAGAGCCGCGTCCCTTCACGGTACCCGCCTGCTGAATCAGTTTTCCAAACAGTAGCAGCTTCTCCGTGATCGTGGTCTTACCTGCATCGGGGTGGGAGATGATTGCAAATGTCCTTCGCTTATTGATTTCATTGATAAAATTGCTATCGCTCATACCCTGTAAACCCTACTTTGTACCCAATTAAAAAACCTTCCGCTGTAACAACGAAAGGCGCTTTATTGTATCCGACTGCTAAATCCAGCCCAATTAACTGATTTTAGCTTTTTGCATTATAACCTAAAAACAACTTGACATAACAGCCTAAAAACAGAAACACTTAATAACCTAGAAACCGCTAAGCATAAACACCTAAATTTGAAAGTTCGCTATGGCCGCTCCTTCTGAAAAACTAGCCCAGTCCTTATCTGTTCTCAAAGAGATACAGGATAAAGGCAGTATTGCTATTCGCACTTCAGATATGACCCGCACTCACCGTGAGCGGCTTTTGAAGAATGGCTTTATCCGAGAAGTCATGAAGGGCTGGTATATCCCTTCCCGCCCTGACGAAGTTGCAGGTGAAAGCACTGCTTGGTACACATCCTTCTGGGGGTTTGCGTGTGACTACTTAAATTCACGCTTTAACGAAGCATGGTGCCTTTCTCCTGAGCAATCGTTAGCCGTACATATCGGCAACTGGACAGTTCCGCGTCAATTACTGGTGCGCACCCCCAAAGGCGGAAATAAGCCAACCAGCTTACTTCACAATACCTCTATTTTTGATTTACGGCTTGAGATACCGGAAGCTAGCGATGTGACCTTGCTTGAAGGCTTGAGAGTTATGACCCTTCCTGCTGCGCTCATAGCCTGCCCTCCAAATTACTATACCGCCCAACCTTTAGAAATGCGCTCTGCGCTTTCAATGGTTGGCGAACCTTCAGATGTTTTAAGGCGCTTACTTGAGGGCAATCACAGCACGGTAGCGGGCCGCTTGGCCGGAGCCTTTAGAAACATTGGCAGGGATAAAATTGCGGACACAATTTTAGACACAATGCGCAGCGCTGGGCATACCGTCAATGAAGCCGACCCCTTCCAAGAGCAATCGACCATATTATTTGGCAATCGAGAACTGTCTCCCTACGTCAACCGCCTGCGCATGATGTGGGATGCATTTCGAGCCCCCATATTGGAGCACTTCCCTACCGCTCCCGGCAAGCCTGAAGATATTAAAGCCTACCTTTCTCAGATTGACGATATATACGCCTCTGACGCTTACCACTCGCTTTCTATTGAAGGGTATAAAGTAAGCGCCGAACTGATTGAGCGCGTGCGTGAAGGTAACTGGAACCCTGATAGCATTAAAGCGGATAAAGACCACCAAAACACCTTGGCTGCTCGCGGCTACTGGCAAGCCTTCCAGTCAGTGAAGCAAACAATCAGCTCAGTACTCGAAGGAAAAGATGCAGGCGAAGCTGCCGAGGATGATTACAGCGCTTGGTATCGAGAGTTATTTGCGCCAAGTGTTGTCGCAGGGATTATTGGCGCAGCGGATTTAGCAGGATATCGCAATCGCCCTGTCTATATTCGCCAATCGATGCACACACCACCAAGCCCTGAAGCTGTGCGAGATTTAATTCCTGCTTTCTTTGAATTACTACGTGAAGAAGAAAGCCCAGAGGTTCGCGTGGTGCTGGGGCACTTCATATTTGTATACATTCACCCATTTATGGACGGCAATGGCCGAACAGGCCGCTTCTTAATGAACCTAATGCTGGCCGCTGGTGGTTACCCTTGGCTGGTCATTCCCGTTGAACGGCGCAATGAGTATATGGATGCGCTTGAATCGGCCAGTGTCGATCAAGACATCGTGCCATTTACGAAGTTTTTGGCTGATCTTCTTAAAGATCAGCTGTAGTTTAAACTCAACGACTATGGACTGAAAGTCCATAGGTTGGGTTTCGAGCGACTGAAAGTCGCTCTTGAGTGCAAGAAAAATGGGGGTCAGTTCTCGTATTGTAACATAGCTGACCTACATGAATATTACAACGCGAGAACTACCCCCCTTTCGTTAGCTATTCTTCACGAACCCTTTGTAGGCCATATCTTCTTTCAAAATATGATCAGTCCACCATTGGTTTAATAGTTGTACGAGCCGGTTATTACAGCAAATTATCCCCTTCAATATGAACTCTGATATGCGTTCATCATAGTATCGATGCTTTGCTATATGCTCAGGAAGGGCAGGGTATTTTATAGATGCCAGTATCTCCTCTTCCGTCGTGAAGTGTGTCTGCACCTTGCTTGCAAAATTTATAAAGTGTCTCGTTAGTGCCGCATTATCTTCATTCTCAATGCAGTCGATCATCTCGTTTATGATCGAGACTAGCTCTTTATGTTGCTCATCCAGCCTCTTACTTCCAACGCTGAATTTTTGCTGATCCCATATAATCTTTTTTGTCATAGCACCAGATTATAGTCGCCACACAAAATTACTACTAGAAAAAAGGGGGGCTCAGTTCTCGTGTTGTAACATAGCTGACCTACATGGATGTCACAATGCGAGAACTGACCCCCTTTCCTCGACAGCCACCTAGTTCATCGGACTGTTGCACGAGCTGTTTTAGGTTAACTAATCTCAACCATCTCAATGTCAAAAGTCAGTCTCTTACCGGCTAATGGTGCATTACCATCGACAGTAATCTTCTCATCATCAAACTCAATAATAACAAAATTGAGCATCTCCCCATTGGGGCCAGAGGCATGCATGGGTAGTCCAATCTCCGGCACTAAATCATCCGGCATCATGGCACGATCCACTTCTGCGACCATCTCCGGATTGTGTTCACCATAGGCCTCTTCAGGGGACAGGGTGACACTCTTCTTCTCACCAACCGCCATACCCTGGCAGGCTGCATCAAAACCAGGAACAACCTGACCACTGCCGATGGTAAACTCTAACGGATCTCTTCCTTCGGAAGAGTCAAATTGTGATCCATCTTCCAGAGTTCCAGTGTAGTGAATCTTGACGGTATTGCCATCTTCGGCTTGAGACATAAGTTTTTCCTGATTAATAGGGGGAGAGATTTTCCCCTTGTGGTAAAAGGGCTATTCTAACGTAGATTCCTATCGCTCGGCGAGTCAGATTCTCACTGCAGAGGGACGTCAGTGAGTAAAATCAACCACTGAATAAGTGCATTTTCAGTGGTGCCCTCAACTTATAACGTTGAGCGCCTGCGTAGCAGGGTAGTCGAGAGCCGCTGTAGTGAGCGCCCCAGCTCACCATCCGACTGTTTTGCCTGTTCAGCGATCTGATGAGCAACCGCACTAGAGGGGGGGATGGCCCGTTGCGGTTTGACAGGCGGCCGCAGATGAGAGAAGCGCACCTTGAGCTTCACCTGAGTCGCCTGTCGGGCCCCCTCCTGATGGAGCAGATCGAGGATATTCTTCTGCAGGAAACGGGCTCGTTGAACCCAACTGGGGGAGTCCGCATGAACCACCGCGACCCCTTGAGGGGTGATCGTACTTAACCGAAGGTGTGCGGAGTAGGGAAGCCCCAGTCGCCCCATCACCCGCTGGTTGAGATTACGCAGCTGGTAGGCTCTCTTGAGTAGCTGATTGGAGACCTCCCCACTGGAGAGGCATGCCGCAGGGCTTTTTGCTCGCAGATAGAGGTTTTTCTGTGGCGGCAGGCTCGACTCAACAAAATCATCTGGAGCCTCCTGACGAGGATGCAGGGAGCGCAGAGGAGAGGGTTTGGATGATCGTTTCTGACTCATCAATCGATGTAACCGTTTCAGGCTTTTCCGTGCTGTATCCATATATCGCTCTAAAATCGTAACTATTCAGGGGTCATTTCCATAAACTCAGG
>JABHIC010000058.1 GCA_018671205.1 Gammaproteobacteria bacterium | reverse complement strand
TGCGCCTCTGCCTGCTACTACATCGCCTCTGCTGCTGACGAGATCCACGCAACCGAGGTCTCACTGATCGGCTCCATCGGGGTACGGATGGGGGGGTTTGGTTTTATTGGCGCGATGAAGAAGCTTGGGGTTGAACAGCGTGAACTCACTGCGGGTAAATACAAGGCTCTGCTCGACCCCTTTTCGCCACGTAATCCCGAGACAGAGCAATTTCTCAGAGAGCATGTGCTTGAGGCGACCCATCAGATCTTCATCCAGCGGGTAAAAACAGGCCGTGGCGAACGCCTCAGTAATAGTGAAAAACTCTTTACCGGACTGATCTGGGTGGGTCAGGAGGCCAAAACATTAGGGCTGATTGATGGCTTCAACTCCACCCAACAGCTTGCAAAACAGCTCAATATTGAGTCTATCATCGACTACACGCCCCAGGTCGATCTGTTTGATCAGTACGCTAACCAGTTCGCCTCCAGCCTGACCAGCGCATGGCATCAACTCTCTCACTCCCTCTCCCTGCGGCTATGAGCCCCCTCTCTCTCTGAGCGCTGCTCCAGTAACTGCTCAATCCGTTCCAGCCGTGTCTCTATGAGTGCGGCATGCTCACGGATCCAGTGAACCTCGCCCGCCTCCCCTTCCCCACTCTCTTGATCAAATTTCTGGTGCTCACGCGTCAGTACATCCAGCACGATGCCCACCATCATATTAAGAAAGACAAAGGTGGTCAGGAAGATAAAGCTGAGATAGAAGATCCAGCTCAATGGGTAGACTGCCATCGTCTCATACATCACATCAGTCCAGTCCTCAAAGGTGGCCACGCGGAACAGGGTGAGCATTGAGATTGCCACATCCCCCCACAGAACCGTGTTGATCTTCTCAAACAGGATGCTGCCCAGCGCCCCATAGATGTAGAAGATCACAAACATTAGCAGCACCACATACCCCATACGGGGGATCGCCTTGAACAGGGCATTGACCAATAACCGCAGCTCTGGAATCAGTGAGACCAGCCGCAACACCCGAAAGATACGTAACAGTCGCGCCAGCAGCACCAGCTCGCTATCCTCCAGTGGAACCAGGCTGGCCGCCACAATGGTAAAGTCGAAGAGGTTCCACCCCGACCGGAAGAAGCGGGTGATGTACCGCTCAGCGATCATACGGACGGTAATCTCCAGCACAAAGAAGAGGGTGACCGCTATATCAAACAGCTCCAGCAGATGGGTCAACTCCGGACTGAGGTTGTAGGTTTTGGCTCCGATTGTCAGCGCTGAGAGGATAATGATGAAGATCACCACCGTCTCAAAAAATTTATTGCGCTGCAGCTGCTCTAGCCTGTTTTGAAATGTGGACAATCCGCCCATAACTACTCTTCCTCTCCTATTTACCATCTGTCATACAATGTGAAAATTCTACCTGTTTTTTTCAGGCTTGGCTGCCCTCAGGCCACCGATCAGGCTCTAGGTGGCTGTCCGAGAATAGAGAACCTACTGCAAATCCCATAAAATCAACAATATAATCTCAGCAAATCTGCTTGTAGCAGCAGCCATCCAGATAACTCTTAGCTGGGCAAGAGTCGCTATTATGATAGGATTCAGGGTTTCGAATCGTTGAGCAGAATATCGGCAATATGGCTGATCTGGAGAGGGAGGGGAAAATATGTTTTCTAATAGCGACACAAAGGTGAACCATTTGTCAGAAATAGTAAACCTGCACAGGGCCTTACAATTATTGACCGTTTTCACGCTATTAATCACTCTCGTCGCTCCAGTGCATGCCGGTCATGAGCCGCCCATTTCTCTGGTTACGGCAGAATTCCCTCCCTACAACTACACCCAGGACAACAAGATTGTTGGCTCATCGACAGCGATTATTAAGGCGGTCTTTGAGCGTATGAAGATGGAGACCACGATTGACTTACTGCCTCCCAAACGGGCCATGGCGATGGCCGCCAGAGGTCAGGCTGACGGGTATTTCACCTTTACCAAGAATCCTCAACGGCTGAAGGAGTACTACTACTCTTTACCGCTCTCAACCATTGGTGATGTCTTTTTCAAGAAACGTGATCTTATCGTGGAGTGGGCTACGATGTCTGATCTCAAGGGTTACACGATTGGGGCAACACAGGGGTATAACTATGCCACAGATTTTCTCAATGCTATGGAGAATAAGGTCATCGATGTAGATCTCATTGTCGGACAAACACCTGAGGTCATGCACCTTAAAAGGCTTAACATCGGCAGAGTAGACCTAATCATCTGTGAGGTTACTCTCTGTTCACATATCGTTCGCACGCACCCCGAGCAGTTCCAGAATATTGATTATGTAGACCGGCTCATTGGGCCTGTGCGAACTTTTCACCTCGGATTCTCAAAGAAGTGGCCCAATGCAAAGTTGATTGCAGATAAATTTAATCAGACCTTTCTTCAGCTTCTTGAAGAGGGTACGATTGCTGCGATACATCAGAAGTATGGCACGCGGCGTGATATTCTAGGGGCTAAGTAATTAAGGTTAATTTTATGTCAGCTAGATTCATAAACCAGACTACCTCTTAAGACAGGTCTCTACTTGTTCTCTCTTTTTAAGTCCAAAGAGCAAAGTCTTAATCGACGTGTCCTTTTGATTGTGACGATACTTGTAGGGGGACTGCTAAGCACCTCGGTTGCTCTCAATATCTGGAGAGAGTACAAGGATCAAAACGATTTACTGGAACAGCGAGGAGTCGAGTTGGTCAAGCTCCTGGCAAACGCGATCAGCTCTCCACTCTGGTCAATGGATACGGATGCGGTAAATAACACCCTTCAATTAGTTACCAGCGACCCTGACTATATGGGTGTGGTTATACGTGAATTGGATGGACCACAGATGGTTGTTGGAGATTTCAAAATAGAGCGTAGCGCAAAACACTTCACCCATCACATCATACACCATGACACAGCAAGAGATAAAAAGGTCAAGATTGGTGATATTGAGCTGATTCTCTCAACAGATCAGCTGCAAGATTTTCTCTACAACAAGATACTGGAGGATGCCTTGCTACTCCTGCTGCTGCTTCTTCTAAATGTAGTGGCGATCTACCGAACTCTCCGTCTGATTAGATATCCAATGGAGCAGTTAACCGAGTCAATGAGACAGTTCTCAAATGGTAATTACCAGCACAGTGTGTATGGTCTGGATCGGCCAGATGAGATCGGGGTAATGGCTGAATCATTAGAAATCTTGCGTCATAACTCAATTGAGCGCGAGGAGATAAAAGGTGAGCTAGAGCAACGTGTACTAGAACGGACTCACTCCCTGGAAAAAGAGGTAGAAGAGCGCAAGCAGGCGGAACAGCGTGCTCGTGCAGCTGATAAATCCAAGAGTGCATTCCTGGCCAATATGAGCCATGAGATTCGCACGCCGATGAATGGCGTTATAGGGCTGAGTCACCTAACACTACAATGTGACCTCTCCCCAGAGGTGAGGGAGTATCTCAACAAAATCCAATTGTCGGCTAATTCACTGCTTAGCATCATTAATGATATTCTCGATTTTTCCAAGATAGAGGCCGACCAACTCTATCTGGAGAAGATCGATTTTGAATTAAAGAAGGTGTTAAATCAGGTTTCCAGCATTGTGATGTTAAAGGCTAAAGAGAAAGGGCTTGCTATAGAGCTTGATATTGCTCCAGAGGTCCCCCATTACTTAAATGGTGACCCAAACCGGTTGGGTCAAATATTAATCAACCTAATGGGTAATGCGATTAAATTCACCGATCAAGGCAAAGTTATCACTCAGATCCTGCTCGAACAGCAGCAGGATAAAAAGATAGTATTGAAATTTCGAGTGAGCGATACCGGAATTGGAATATCAGAGGAGCATCTAGGTCACCTCTTTAAATCATTCTCTCAGGCAGATAGCTCAACAACTCGTAAATATGGTGGAACAGGGCTTGGTTTGGTAATCGCCAAACAGTTGGTTGAGATGATGGAGGGTACGATAAGCGTAGAAAGCCAACCTAATGTAGGCACCACATTCACATTTACGGTCTCGTTACAAAAAGGGGAGGAGCCACAATGCTCTGAAGTGGATAAGGTTGAGAGTAATGCCCTAGAGATACCACAATTTGATGGCCTAAAGGTATTGCTGGCTGAAGATGATGAAACCAACCAGATGGTAGCACAGTATATTTTGTTGAAAGCAGGTGCTGAAGTCACTATTGTTGCGAATGGGGTGGAGGCATCTAATGCGGTTAACGAAGACCATTTTGACCTGGTATTAATGGATATCCAGATGCCGGTGATGGATGGCTATGAGGCAACACAGCTAATTCGTAACGCTCACTCCATCACCGAGCTACCCATCATAGCGATGACTGCAAATG
>JABHIC010000057.1 GCA_018671205.1 Gammaproteobacteria bacterium | reverse complement strand
GCAGCTCTTTTGCCTCTCTGCTACGGATAAAGTCCCCCATGTCGGCAATCTCAATGGCTGGCATCGATTTAAAATCAGTCACCTTGAAGCCCCGTATCTGCATCTCATGAATCATGTTATCTGCCAATAGCTCACCCAGCTTATTGGTATGTTTATAATTTTCCAAATTAACAAACGAGGTAATGGCAATGGGATTGTTGCTCACATTGTAGGTGTCTCGGTTGATTGCGATCTGTTCCGCAAGAAACTGCGTGTACTCATTGACTCTGCCCGCATTGATTTCAGCCTGCGTGACCTTATATCGCTGACTGGAGGAGTCCATCAATGGCATACCTGACATCGTGCTGCATCCACTGATCAACAGACCTACCAGAGGCAGTAGCAATAATTTTGAAGTTCTCTTTTTCATGACCTTATCCACTGTTTAACCGTTAGCGTATCTTCATTACCCGTTGGGCAGGCATCGGTACATTTTGACGAATCACCTTCACCACCGGACGACTGATCTCCATATTCGACATCAGTCCAAAGTAATCTTCTGTAGTGATGTATGCCTGTGCGGTAGAGACCACAACCCCTGTCTCCCAATCGGTGAGCCTCAGGGTGACCGTTAGGCCATCACTATGTTCAGAAAGAGTGCCTGAGAGCATGTAGGTGATATCAAAGTTACTCCTCAGCTCAGTGACATCATTGCTGTTCACGTAATCACCATCATCCGTTACCTGCAGCACCTTCATCAGGTGGAAATCAATCGCGTTGTACCCTCTCACCTGCAGCTCATGGATGAGGCTATTGCTCAATGATCGTCCAATTCGACTGCTCTCTTTTGGGTGTTCCATATCCACAATGGAGGCCACAACCACTGTGCTCTCCGCCACCCGAATCAACCTCTGGTTCTCTTTGATCTGGTCAGCCAATAACTGTGTGGTCTGTCTCAACCTTTGTGAATAGGGGGGGGTCGCCTGTTCTGCACGAATCGCAACCGCCTTTGAGGCTCGCGCACCCTCGCTCCAGCCCAGACGATCCCAAAGTGAGTTAGCGCTCACCTCTGCACCCAAACTGAGCCAGACAACCAGCACCGTACTAAATGGGATCTTTCTCATCGCTCATCTCTCCGAACTTGAGCCTTCTCAACGGCAGGGTGATTTCCACAGGATGGGTCTACACCGGCTGTCCGCACCATTACCGGAAAATTGTTACAGCCCCCTGCACACCCCGGTTGGTACTGCATCACAGCTACTGACTTGATACATTCAGGAACATCAACATCAATATACTCAACCATTGGCTCGACCTGGCAGGTGGGGCATAGATATCCCTGCATCACGGGTATTGCACTACTTTGTTGGTTCACTCCGTTATCAGCCAGCCCATCAACCTGAAGGGAGGGTCTCGGCGTCAAGGTACATCCTGTAGTAGCGAATACCATCAGTAGCAAGGCGCTTGCGATAGCAGGCATCCCAACTGTTTTTTGATCGACTCGATTTTCCATTCTCTATTCACCTTAAACGTCTGTTTTCTGACAGTGTAGTCACCGATAACTACCTACTTACAATTACTATGCCAAACAACATATATCGTTATATTTCAATTAGTTATTTTGTTTTTTTAGAAAAAAGAAGAATCGTTCAACCATCCGCAACCACTCAGCGAGGTTTCGATAAGGAAGGGGGTTCTGACAGCCGTGGGTTGTCGAGGTAGTAGAGCTAGCCATTAGCCGCCCATTACTCAAGAGGATCGCTCACCAATCAGAGAGCCAGTAACCGTTCGCCCCAGATCAACTCATTGGCAATTTTAGCGGGGTCAATCTCAAATATCCCCTGTGCAATCTGCTCCTTGATCTGAGTCACTTTTTCAGGATGTTCATTCTGCTCAACCAGCTTCTCTTGCAGCTGGTTAAAGATTTCAGTGGAGCGGCCCGTATAGGTACCCTTTTCGGCACCCGCATCCAGCTTCTGCTGGCCACCATTTTGGCTCGGTAGACTCTGGCTATTAGGACGTAGAGCGTGTTCTACGGAAGGGGAGGTGTATACATTTGAGTGGTCAATATTCATAACTTGCCTCTCCTTTAATTGAATAGCTGTAGCATCTGCTCAGGCATCTGGTTAGCCTGCGCCATCATTGCCGTAGTCACCTGTTTCATGATGCCTGAACGGGCAAGTGTTGCCGATTCTGCCGCAAAATCGGCATCCTCAATTCTTGAACGTACATCAAAGCTGTCCACACGTGCATCATCCAGATAGGTGGAGAGATTTTCG
>JABHIC010000056.1 GCA_018671205.1 Gammaproteobacteria bacterium | reverse complement strand
TCCTAAAATTGGGGGTAACTTCAAAGAGGGGTTCATGCTTGCCGTTGTAAATGCCGAAACCACCTACTACAAATATCTAAAGCTATATCTCCTTAACAGAGCCGATGCCCCGAAAAAAGAGGGAGCATAAACCTAGGTGACTGTCCGAGAGCCCTCAATCAAAAGTCCAGCGTAGCCCAGCCAGGGTACGTATCTTTTGCCAGGGCTTTTGCAGACTATCAAGCGGGTCAAGCGACTGGTAGCGGTACTCCTGACTCAACGGGTTCTCCAGACGGAAAAAGAGCAGCCCCTGTTTTCCGCTGATATCCTTTTCAAAGCTGAGACTCGGAATCAGAAACCGGCTATCACTCAGGCTACTGCTGTTTTGTCGGTAGTTCTGATTAACAAACCACAGATTCAGTTGCCCTCGCCAGGCATCGGGTGAGAGATAGGTCAGCGTCAAGGAGGACTCCAGATCTTTTCGTTCATTCGCTGCCACTGAAGGCTCAACCGTGAGATAACGTACCCCTGCCCCCAGCCCCCAGCGCTCGGATAGCAGCCCCTCCAGAGAGAGCTCAACGCCAGAACGCTCCTCTTTCTCCCACTCAATAGCTACTGCCGAGGTGCTGTTAATCGTGGCCTGGGGGCTCTCCAGCTTCTCTCGTAATAGCTCCGCCCTGGTATACCAGCTGTGACCCCACTGCCGCTCCAGAGCGAGGGAGGTGTGGTTGATAAAGAGACCACGTGGCTGCCCGAGAATCAGTGGCGAGCCGGCAATCTCATTGCGCTGTAGTCCACCCGACAGAATAGATGGCTGGATCTGCTCAAAATAGACCCCATGCAGCGTGCTGCTCTCTGAAAGCTCATGATTCCACCCCAGCCTCGGAATCAATTGGCTACGACTCCAGCAGCCGTCCCCCATGGCCAATTGAGTACAACCATCGATGGAGACCCAGCTCACTCCCGCCTCCAGCGAGTGCTCTCCAAACAGATTGAGCGTCAGATCCCCAAACAGGCGGAAATCTTTCTCTGAGTTGGTTTTATCGATCTGTTGATCCAAAAATGGAAAGCCGGTCTCCACCACGAACGCCTTCCCTCTCTCACTATTTTCCAGATTGGCCCCATACTCAATATTCAGATTCGGCAGGGGTCGATCCAGCAGCAGAAACTCCCCCCGCCACCGCTCCACTGTGGAGTTCTCATCGGTATCAATATTGATCCCTGACTGGACAAACAGATTAGAGGCCAGATTTTCATTCGCGTCGTGCTGTAGTGTCGCCAGCAGGTTTTTGGCCCCCTCCAGCTTGTTGTGAACCCCTAAGGTCAGGTGGTTCAGCGCCCATTGCTCCTCAAAGTTGGGGTTGATGCTCTGCGTGGGGTCACTCCTTGAGCTGAGATCTCCCCGCTCTCCACGCATGGAGAGCCCCTCAATAAAGATTGATCCTGCCCCCCCCTCAAGAGGCTGTTTATACCGCACCAGCCCTCCCCTCGTCTTCTCATGATCAACCTCCTGAAAGCCATCATTGCGGGTATGACTGAGCTCAATCATGTGGCTGGAGTGGGCATCCCCCCCCTTACTCCAGAGGGTGGTTTGCAGGGTATCGCTATTTCCACCCGCGAAAAAAGCACCGAGATGGTGCGCCGGACTCTCCAGCAGAGAGAGATAATCTTCATGGCTGGCGAAGGTGTTGCTATTGACCGGCTGAAGCAGATGGGCACGCATCAGGTCACCCAGCAGAGCGGGGGTAATCTGACTCAGCACCGTGGCCTGGTTTGCGCGAAAGCGGTAGGCTGCACTGTTGGCGGCATCATAGCGGATTGCTTTTGCCCCCAGGGCGTGTGCCCACTCCGTAAGTCCCAGGCGGGCAAAAGATTGGGCCAGCGATAGATTGGAGACCGCCGCATCCCGATCCAACAAAAAACGGGAGCGACTGGCCATACGGTTGTCATTCAGGGCAATCGACTGGAGCATTTCATCAATAGCTCTCCCATGACGGTTATTATCCGCATGGATCAGTGAGAGGTAGAGGTGTGGAGTGGGGTCATAAGGGTCGAGTTGTGCGGCACGACTGAACTCCACCTGCGCCTCATTGTGCTCACGCTCTACATAGAGCGCCTTGCCCAGATAGTTATGGGGGTAGGCCGCCAGAGGCTCCAGTAGACTGGCCTTTTCAAAGGCATCCAGCATCGCTGGCTTCTCTGCCGAGTTATCCCGGTAGCGGGCCAGCCCCAGCCCCAGATAGGCTTTTGCCAGAGAGGGCTCTGCCTCGATAGCCGAGGTAAAATAGGCAATCGCCTCTTCTGGCTGGCTCCTCAGTAGCAGAATAAAGCCTCTCTGCATCTGTATACGGCCATCCTCTTCCCCCTGAAAAAGGTGGACACCCTCCTCTGCCTCAACGATACGATCCAGCCCCAGGAGCAACTCTGTGGCCCGAAGTTGGGCGGGGATAGAGCGAGAATCAAGTTTTTGCCCCTCTCTGGCATGGCTCAGTGCCTCTGTAAACTCCCCCTTCACCTGAAGAATCGTGGCCATCGCCACATGAGGCGTAGCTCGGTTAGGGGCCAGCCTGAGCGCCTCTTCTGCGAGCTGAAGCGCCTCCTCCAGATGGTTTTCAAGTAGCTTGTCGATCGCCTGCCGGGCGATCAGCAGCGCCTCTTTTCCTCTCTCATCAACCCCCTCACGATCCGCCGGGCCAACGATCTCGGGAGTCGTCAGCAACCACTGTGCGGTCTCATCCGGAGAGATCAGGGTCACCACTACCGGTTTCTCTTGTGCAAGGATAGAGAGCTGCTCCCCCCTGCCAATCCGAACAGCGTCACCGAGCCGGTTACTCGCCTCAATCCCCCCTTCCAGGGCGGTAACCTCAGTGGTGCTGTTTACCGGATCAACCAAGATATTCATCTCTGTACCACGAATACCAATAATGGCATTCACGGTTTTGATGGCTGGCTTGGAGCCCTGGCGCTTGTTGCGCAACCAGAGCCTGCCACTGGTCAGACTATTCTCGCCCTGTTGAAAAGAGCGCTCTTCGGGGGCACTGCCCCGGATGTTAAGACAAAAACGGGCATTTTGATCCAACCTGATCTGTGAGCGGTCGGAGAGCATCAGTGCCGCCTCTGAGGCGGCCGAGACCTGAATACAGCTCCCCACAGAGAGGGTATCCCCGATAGAGAGTGGGGTCGCCAGCCGGCTACTGATCACCCCCGTTACTGTAGCACTCCCACTGAGGTCAATCAGGGTTGCAGCGGGTAGTGCAGCCATCCCCTCCTGCATGAACAAGAGCAGAATGGTGCCGCGAACCAGCCCACTACAACAACCCAGGCCACGCAAGAGGAGTGCTTTGACCATCTCCGAAAATCAGAGGCCGGAAACCGTATAGAGTTTTTGGAACCCATTCGGGGTGATTATCCCAAAATCACTCAGCGAGTCTCCGTTGTAATCATCCGTCTCAATGGCAACATCGGTGATGATCGGTTGTTGCTGCAGATAGCTCTGTTGCTCTGCCGTTAACGGGGTCAGCAGATAGTCCGGTTTTAGCTGCAGGCTATCCGCAACCGTAATCACCCCACTGGAACGGTCAATCTGATAATTGAGAGAGAGGGTATCAAGCACACTAATCACTGAGGTCAGCGCCGCAATGGAGGGGGGAATCAACTGGGTGGTGTCATCCGACTCGAAATTGACCAGATAAGAGAAGCCGGTGCTGGAGGGGTCCGTCCCGATAACCGAGAAGGAGGAGGAGGCAATCGCACGGGAGAGGTCTGGATTAACCTGATAATCAAAACCTGCGGTAAATGTTCCTACCCCTCCCAGATCAACCGCAACCTGCCCATCTGATGAGATTGCAGAGGGGAGTCCTAACGTATTTTCCAGGGTATAAAGCAGGGAGGTGGCATCTCCGGGTGCCGGGGATAGACGATTGGAGACCCCGGCAGAGACCGAGACGCGAGAGCCATCCGGAAGGGTATGAAGCCCATCGGGAAGAAGATCAGAAGAGATGTAGGTGTCACTGATAAAAACAGAGGAGGTACTCCCCTCCAGGGAGGTTCCGGAAGCCGTGGCACTGATTTTAACGGCTCCGCTGGCGGGATCAACCGTCAGCTCATTGGATGAACTTCCGGTAAAGCTGTCAAGCGCCGCAGAGGAGAGCGCACTGAATGCGCTAACCGTTGTCGTGGAGCCATCACTATTGGTTGTGGTGGTGATCGCTTGCTGAGAATCCACTGCCGCAGGAAGGGAGTCGGCCAGACCACTGGCAGTGGCCTCATCCACCCCCAGTGAGGTGGCGATATTGGTAGAACGGGCCGCCTGTCCAATCCCTATGGAGGCCGTTAACCTGGGTATCGACTCAGCAAGAACATCTTGCAACACCAGGGGGTTATCACGCAGAAACTCCTGAACCCTATCCTGCTGCTGAATGTCCGCAGCATCAATGGAGAGCGCATGGCCCTCGGCAATGGCACTGATCGAGCGGGTGATACTGGTATCGGCAAAGGCCTGGTTCTTGGTCACAACCTCGGCATTGAGCGGGGTGCCGGTATCCAGAATCGCGTTAGAGAGTGAGGAGATTCCATTGGTGATCTCTTTGGCATCCGCTCGATCAACCGTGGTGGAAGCCGTTAGATAGGCGGTTGTATCATCAAAAAGGGTGGGAACCTCACTGGAGAGATCCTGCCCCAACTGGCTGAGTACCTCGGCAGAGAGGTTATTCTCCGTAGAGGAGCTGACCGCCTTGGAAAAGGTCTCGGCAGAGCTTTTCAGTACATTGGAGAAATCCTCAGTGGTTGCCGCAGTAAGCTGGCTCAGCGCCGCCGTTGCACTCTCCCCCAGATTGCCCACAAGTGCGGTAATTTGTGTTTTCTGTCCTGCCGCATCGTTAGCATAACCGGAAGAGATCGCGTCGATACCCGCATCAATCAGCTCCCCCGTTTTGGTAAAAAAGTCGACCTGTGAACTGGCATCTGCCACCTTGGCAAGAATATTATCGACACTCCCCACACTATTTACGATGGATGCCGCAAGCTGGGCCAGCTCCGCCGGGGTTGCATTCTGTGATATTGCCGAGGTCACCGTATTAGAGATCCCACCCATCACTTCGCGAACCTTGTCATGATCCTCCGGGGTAAAGGTCGCGCCACTGTCGGCCAGGGTGGCCAGCGAGCCCATCAGATTTTCGGTCGATGCGAGGGCGGTGACCACCTCGGCAGGGGTGAGTGAGGTCGGGTCTTGCAGGGTCTGCTCAAGGGTGGTTGCCTCCTCCTCGACCTGAGTATTAATTGTTTCGATCTCCTCTTCTGTAATGGTCCCACTCCCATCCGGAAGGGTGATCCCGGTACAGTTCACACCGGGGTTAGCCCCACTGGTTAGAGAGTCACAACTGGGAAGCTCTGTGCTCTCAGTCGTCGTGGTAGTGGTGGCCTCGGTACAGTTGACACCAGGGCTGGCTTTGGATAGAGAGTCACAACTGGGAAGTTCTGTGGTGGTCCCCCCTTTACTACTAGTCTCTCTCGCGGAAAACCCCGGGGCTTGTGTCTGATCCAGGGTGCTTTCAGCAACCATGATCCGCTCCTCTACCGCAATCTCACCACTACCGGACTCGGTAGTAACCATCAGTTCAAGGGGGCTCTCACGGTACTCATTAAGGGTCGAAGAGGAGACCGGAAAAACCACACTTGAGGGGCTAACGGAGTCAGAATCTATGGCTGGACTCAGGTTTGCCGCAGCAATAATTTCAGACAGCCCCTCTCCGTTGTAGGCCACCAACAGTACCTGCGCTGGTTGAGTGGTTGCGATATCCGAGATATATAGGTTGGTGATCTCCTCACTACCCATCTCATCGGGTTGGTAGGCTGCACTGGCTTTACCCACGGCGATAGAGGTGAGGGCGGGGAGCAGGGTGGCAGTTGAGCGTTTCATGGCATTATTTCCTTATCTTCTATAATCTTATCGTTTATCTATGCTTAAAATGGAGCGCATCATTGAGCGCTCTGAGCTGATCTGAACTCACCGATTGGGCATGGGTAGCGCGGGTTTCTGTTGCTCTGGTGATGTCTCGTTTCAGCAGCCGCTTTGAAAGCTTTGAAAGGCGCTTCTGGCTCCTGAAATCTTGCTCTAATAGCCCATTCTGATACACATCAACCACACTATTCAAGTGATTATTCCAGAAGTGGGCACGCAGTAGCCCCTCTCGCTGAAAACCCAGTCGCTCCGTGTTTTTTTGAGCCTCGATATTATAGCAATAGACCAGTGAGACCAACTTATTCAACCTTAGCTGGTTAAAGGAGAAGTCCAATAACAGTAGGGCCGCCTCAAGGCTTTTCCCCGCAGCTCTATCGGACGGGTCGGGGATACCCAGCAAGAATTCTGCTTTTTTATGGGTAGGGTGAAAGTCTGCCAGGGTCGCCAGACCGATCGGGGCATCTCGCTGCTTACTACTCCGATCAAAGATCAACCACTCCATCTGGCTGGTTGAGGCGAGTGGAATTTTGACCTCACGCTCAAGCCTCTGGCGGATCGATGAGATCGACTCATCCAGCTTCTGGTTGGAGCGAAACAGCCGCCAGAACGCTTTATCCTGTAGCAGGGTATGGATCTGTTCGGCATGAACCGGAGCGGAACGAACCAGCTCAATGCGCTGTCCCGGTATCTGATCAGAAAGAGTGGATGAGGTGACTCTCAACGGAATACTGCGTTATGGGGGTATGTTTGATGATGTAGGATATCCGAAAGCTTATCACAGTTCTGGCAGACTCCCCGTGGAGAGCGCCCACAACCCATCCAGCACCAGATCAGGCCAGTGCCAATAGTCGATGCTAGCGGATTGAGTCAGCCTCTCAGCCTCACCACCGGTGACAACCCGCTGGAATATACTGTACTGCTGCCGTAGCTGTTTTACTATCCGCTCAACGGCAACTACCCCATCGCCCTCATACCCGCTCAGCCCCTCTTCCGTGCTTCTCCCTAACTCGCTGCTCCGGGCTAATGGAGCAGCAGGGGTCAGGTGGGGGGCTCTCTGGAGCAGGGCTGTCAGATTACTATCGAATCCCGGCAGGATCACCCCTCCCTGGTGCTCACCAAGACCATTCACCAGATCAATAGTGATGGCTGTTCCGCAATCGACCAGACAGAAGGCACTGTGGCTGCGCTGCCAGACGGCAACCATCCCAAGCCAGCGATCCACACCAAGCTGTGATGGCTGGTAATAACCGTTCACCACCCCTCCCAACCGGGTTTCACTCCGGGCGGTCTCAATGGAGAGCCCCCAGCACGCGCTCACTACTGCGCTGATCTGCTCTGCCCGCTCTGCCCCGGCACTGTTGCAGAGCCAGACCTCCGTGGGTTGTGGGATTTCAGACCAGGCTCTCTGCAACACGCGCTCAATCGCACCATTGTCGATGACCTCAACAGGGGTTGCTCCCGCCTCACCCTGTACCCTCCACTTGATGCGGCTATTGCCCGCATCCACGAGGAGGCGGCCGGGGAGCAGGGAGTCTTCCATCTAGCCAGAGGGGTGGAGACGTAGCGAGAGATCCCCGCTATAGTGGCTCTGGATAGCGCCCTCGCACTCCAGCTGAAGTGCCCCAAGGGCATTGATTCCACGTGCCACCCCAATGGTCGCACCACTCTCCTGCTGTAGAACCACGGTAGAGCCGCGCACCCGATCCAGCGCCTCCCACTCCGGCATCAACGCCGCCAGCCCACTCTGTTCGAAACGGTCCAACCGAGGAGTGAGCTGATTCAGTAGTGCCGCTGCGAGCTGGTTGCGCGTAGGGGTTGGATTAAGGTAGTGTGACAGGGAGGTCCAGGGCTGATCAATCACCCCACCGGCCTGAGCGGAGAGCGCAACATTGATCCCCACTCCAATCACGATATCGGTTGGCCCCTCGCTCTCCCCCTCTAACTCGATCAGAACCCCGCCCAACTTGTGATCCCCCAGATGCAGATCATTGGGCCACTTCAACATCGCCCCCTCTATCCCAACGGCCTGCACTGCGTGGGCCATTGCAATGCCCACCACCATTCCCAGACCACTCAGGGCCATCACCCCTCCTGAAAAACGCCAGAGTAGAGAGAGATTGAGACTGCTACCAAAAGGAGATATCCACGATTTCCCCCGTCGTCCCCGCCCACCGCTCTGATACTCTGCCAGCAGCACACTCCCCGGTTCAGCACCCTGGTGAAGTTGTCGCATCAGCTCACTATTGGTAGAGTCGCACTGCCAGAGGGCCTGCACGGAGGGCAAACGCTCCCGAATGGAACCCTCCAGCTGCTCCAGGATATCCTCAGCATCGAGCAAGCTGACAGCAGCTGGCAGCCGATAACCATGACGCAGTTCAGCCACAACCTCTATCCCTTCGGCCTGCAGCGACTGAATCTGCTTCCAGACCGCTGCGCGACTGATACCTACCCGTTCCCCCAGCGCTGTGCCGCTATGTAACTCACCATCAGCCAGTAACCGTAGCAGCCGCTGCTGAACGGGTGAGATCACTGTGCCGCAGCCATCTCCTTGGCAACCAGAAATTCGATAACCCTAAACATCTCCTCACGCCCCCCCGCTGTTCCGGGGTCAGTAAGATACTTTCCATTCACTACCATAGCAGGAACGCCATTAAGTCCTGCCTGACGAGTCATACGGATGGCCTGATTGACTTTTGAGCTTACCCCAAAAGAGTTCCAGGTTTTGTCGAACTGCTCCGGGTTGACTCCCTGCTCCTCAAAAAAGAGTTTCAGTGCAAACTCATTCTTGACCAGTCCACTGCGCTTTTCCAGATGAATCGCCTCAAAAAGCCTGGGGTGTATCTTATCCAGCAGGCCCAGTTGAGCGGCGGTATAGAAGGCCTGAGCAGCAGGCTTCCAGCTCTCTCCCAAAATAGCCGGCTGCATCTGGAAATTTACATTTTTTGGCTTGGTTGCCAACCAGCGCTGCACATAGGGCTCCAGGCTGAAACAGTGAGGACAGCCATGCCAGAAATATTCACGCACCTCAATCTTGCCAGGCTGCTGAACCGTCCGTAACGGCTTATTGATACGGGTGTACTCCACCCCCTCCATATAACTTACAGACTCTGCTGAGGCTATGGTCAGGTTAACCAGTGCCACCACCGCAGCAATCACGCCTATCATCCACTTTGTACCCATTTCAATACTCCCTAGTTTCTCTAAATTTGTTTCTCTGATCTTGTTTCTCTGATCTTGTTTTTCTGGTCAATATCTGTTCCGCGCCGGTTCCCGGCCTCACATAAAAAAGGCTGCCGAGCTGGCAGCCTTCTCATTTAGCCCTTTGAGCGCTCTGGCTAGATTACAGACCCGCCTGAGAGAGAAGGTAGTCGACTACCGCACCAATCTCATCATCATTCAGCGCTGAGCCACCACGAGGGGCCATTGCCGTCCCGGCCACACCAGCAATTGCACTTGCGACCATACCATCACGCCCACCCGTCTTCTCCAGACGAGGAACCCAGTTCGCATTCACACCTACCTGAGGGGCATTCAGCATAGGCGCCGCAGGCCCGTGACAGGCGAAACAGTTTGCCTGGAATAGCGCGCCACCGTCGGCACCACCACTGGCTACCGGGGCTGAAACAGGCGCTGCCACAACAGCAG